>NZ_JBHXLL010000001.1:393475-562460 GCF_042721415.1 Kitasatospora sp. NPDC058444
TGTTCTGTTTTGTGGTGGGCTGTTTTTTTTTTATACGACCCGGGCCCGGCCCCACCCAACCCGCCCGCGGGGGGGGGGGCCTCCCCCCCCCCCCCCCGCCCCGGCTTCGTGTCCGGACCAGGACCCCGGCATCAGGGCCCCGGCATCAGGATCCCGGCATCACCGGCGTGCCGTCACGGGCGCGCCCGTCACGACCCCGGCGTGGAGCGCTTGCGCCGGGTGAAGACCCGCCGCACCGGCGTGCGGACCGCCTCGGCCACCCGGCCGGCCCGGGTGCCGAGCGCCGCCCGGGCCGCCCGCACGGCGTCGGAGATCCGCCACCACAGCTGGGCCGAGGACGGCGGCAGCAGCAGCGCCCTGGTCCGCCCGGCCCGGCCGGCGCTCGCCCGCAGCCCGCGCCGGACGGTGCGCACGTCGGAGGCCAGCGGCTCCGTGGCGGGCTGTCCGGGCGGGGCGTAGAGCACCCGCTCGGTGGCCAGCGCCAGCCGGCCGGTGGCGGCCGCCGAGTCCGCGTCCAGGTGCGCCTCCTCGGTGATCCGGCGGGCCGCCGACCGCGGGGTGCGTGACTCGTCCGGGGGAATTCCGAGGTCCCAGGCGGAGTCGATCAGCTCGTCCCAGGCGGCCAGCACCTGGGCGTCGGTCAGCTCCGCCGGCCCGCTCCCGCCGGGCCCGCGCCGGCCGCCGCCGCCCAGCCGGCGACGGCGCACGGCGGCGCGCCAGAGCATCGGGGCGAGCAGCAGTGCGAGCAGCACGAGCACCGCGGCCAGGGTGCCGAGCACCTGGCCGGAGAGCAGCCAGGACTCCTCGGCGGACTTGGCGACGGCCTTGCCCTTGGTGTCGCACTCGCCCAGCTGGCGCTGCTTGGGGGTGCAGTCCGAGCCGGAGGTCGGCGCCGGGGCGGCCGAGCCGGTCTGCGGGGCGGCGGTCGCCTGCTGGGTCGGCGCGGCGGTCGGCACGCTGGACGCCTCGGTGTAGCGGGCCGGGACGCCGCGGCTCGGGGTCGGCTCGAAGCGCAGCCAGCCGTAGCCCGCGAAGTACAGCTCGGGCCAGGCGTGGTACATCCGGCCGGTCACCGAGTAGACGTCGTTGCCCTTGCTGTCGCCGGGGGTGAAGCCCACGGCCACCCGGGCCGGGATCTTCAGCGTCCGGGCCATCGCCGCCATGGTGGAGGCGAAGTGCACGCAGAACCCCCGGCGGTCGCGCAGGAAGACGGAGATGGCGTTGCTGCCGGTGCCGCCGTTGACCGAGGTGTCGTACGTGAAGTTCGGCCCGGTGAACCAGTTGACCAGTGCCGTCGCCCGGTCGTAGTCGTTCTGCGCGCCCGCGGTGACGGCCGTGGCCTTCTCGGTGACCACCGACGGCAGGTCGGCCGGGAGGGCGGTGTAGTGCTCCCTGATGTCCTGCGGCGCGGTGCCGGCGAGGCGCAGCTCGGTGGCGGTGGGCCGCACGTCGAGGGCGCTGACGTGGTAGCGCAGGCCGCGGAGTGCCTTGTCGTCGGCCGGCAGGACGGTGCGGGTCAGCGGGTCGAGCCTCCAGTCGCCGGGGTCGGGGACCTGGACGGAAGCGGCCGGGTAGGGCATCGGCAGCCAGCTCCCCCCCAGCCGCTCGTCGACCTTGACGTCGACCTCGATCCGGGGGAGCTGGGTGTTGCGCAGGCCCTCGGGGGCGGGCAGCGTGGCCGGCAGGTCGTTGACCGTGGTGCTGCCGAGCTTCCAGTTGGTGCCGTCGAACTGGTCGAGCGAGCCGGTCCGCAGGTAGGTCTGGTCGGCCAGCGGGCTGTCCATGGTGTAGGTGAGCAGCTCCGCGTCGGTCGGCTTGGTGACCGCGGCCTCCAGGCTGACCAGCGGGTCGAGGCTGGTCGACAGGCTCCCGCCGACGCCCTTGCCCTTCGAGCCGCCGGAGCCGGAGGTCAGCAGCCCTGAGCTCCAGTGCGGCAGGACCACCGGCAGCAGCAGCGCCACCGCCAGGGCCAGCACACCGACCTGCCGGCCGCCCGGGCTGACCCGGCCGGACTCCACCGAGCCGCGCGCGCCGCCGTAGAAGACCCGGCCCCAGCGGGAGACCCGGTCCTGGCCCTCGGCGAACAGCAGCAGGAGGTAGCCGAGGGCGGCGACGGCGAACCAGACCCAGCTGCCGTGCTCCCCGGCCAGGCCGTTGCCGACCGAGTACAGGGCCAGCAGCGGCAGCCCGGCCAGCGCCGAGCGCCGGTAGGTCACCGCGACGGTGTCCACCGCGACGGTGATCAGGCCGATCGCCGACACCAGGATCAGCCGCAGTCCGGCGGTGGGCGGAGCCGGGATGGCGTACTGCTGTATGTCGTCCAGGCCGGAGGCGAGGACCTGGTCCAGGACCCGCAACGTGGACGGCCCGGGCAGCACCCCGCCGGCGCCCGCGAAGCCGAGCAGCATCAGCAGGAACAGCACCAGCAGCTGCCCGACCGGCACCGTCCAGCGGTACAGCGGGGAACGGCGCAGCCCGGCGCCGACCGCGGCGATCACGGCGATCACCAGGAGGGCGTGGGTGAACCAGCTGCGGGTGGTGAGCAGCGGCATCATGCACAGCGAGGCGAGGGCGGTGGCCAGCGCCGAGTACGCGGTCAGTTTGGCCCGGGTGGTCACGCGCCGGCCTCTTCTCGGTAGGGGGCGGTCGTCCTGCTGCCGTCGGCGGCCCGCCACAGGTCCGGGACGGAGTCCCCGGCACGCACCGGGATCACCGTCCAGCCGGATTCGCGCAGCTGCTGGACCCGGGCCCGGAAGTCGTCGCCGCCGGTGTCCGGGGCGAGCATCCGCAGGCCGGCCCAGGTGCCGGTGTCCAGCAGGAAGGCGATCGCCCCGCCGGCGCGGCTGCGCAGCCGGCCCAGCCGGGTGGCCTGGGCGTCGTCCAGGTCGCCGAGGACGGCGACCAGCAGGCCCTCGCCGCCGGCCCGCAGCGGATCCTCGGCGCGCGAGAGGGTGCCGCCGTCGGACAGGTCGGCGACGGCGAGGGCGTCCAGGATCAGCCCGGAGGTGTCGGCGCCGCTGTGGCTGCCGCCCGCACCCGGCCCGGGCACCGACTGCCCGGTGTCGGTGAGCAGCCTGGTCTGGTAGCCGCGCTCCAGCAGGTGGACGGCGACGGAGGCGGCGCAGGCGATGGCCCACTCGAAGGAGGAGGCGGGGCCGCTGCCCCGGTGGGCGATCTCCCGGGTGTCCAGCAGGACGGTCGCCCGGGCCTGCTGGGGCTGCTCCTCGCGGCGCACCATCAGCTCGCCGTAGCGGGCGGTGGAGCGCCAGTGCACCCGGCGCAGGTCGTCGCCGGGCCGGTACTCGCGCAGGATCACGTCGTCGTCGCCGGCCAGCGCCAGGGTGCGGCTGCGGCTCTCGCCCTGGCCGATCCACTCGCCGCTGAGCCGTACCGCCGGCAGCGGCTGGACCTGGGGGACGACGGTGAGGACGTCGGAGGCGGTGAAGGCGCGGGTCACCTCGCACATCCCGAACGGGTCGGACAGGCGCAGCTGGAGCGGCCCGAGCGGGAAGCGGCCGCGCAGGTCGGAGCGGACCCGGTAGGAGACCTCGCGGTGGCCGCGCGGCTCGACCCGGTCCAGCACGAAGCGCGGGCGCGGCCCGAGCACGTACGGGACCTTGTCCTCCAGCAGCAGCACGCCGGTGGGCACCCGGGAGACGTTGTCGACCCGCAGGTGGACCCGGGCCTCCTGGCCGGCGACCGCCCGGCGCGGGCTGAGCCGGCGTCCGCTGGCCACCCGGTAGCGGGTGTTGGCGACCACCACCACGGCGACCAGCGGCAGCGCGGCGAGCAGGACGCCGACGCGCAGCAGGGCGTCCTGGTCGAGCAGGTAGGAGCAGACCACCGCGGTGACCCCGGCGGCGAGGAAGGACCGCCCCCGGGTGGTGAGACCGCGGAACCCGGCCCGCAGTCCCGAAGCGGAGTCGGACTGGGCCACCTCAGCCCCTCCGGACGGCCGGGCCGCCCTGCGGGCGCGGCAGCGGCAGCCGGGCGACCAGGTCGGCCACGATCTGCTCGGAGGTGCGGCGGCTGAGCTGGGTCTCGGCGGTCGGCATCAGACGGTGCGCCAGGACCGGGACGGCGAGGCGCTGGATGTCGTCCGGGGTGACGTAGTCGCGCCCGTCCAGCGCGGCGGCGGCGCGGGCGGCCCGGACCAGGTGCAGGGTGGCGCGCGGCGAGGCGCCCAGGCGCAGCTCCGGGCTGGTGCGGGTGGCGCCGACCAGGTCGACGGCGTAGCGGCGGACCGGGTCGGCGATGTGCACGCCGCGGACCACGTCGATCAGCTTGAGGATGTCGGAGGCGTGCGCGACCGGCTGGAGGTCCTCCAGCGGGCTGGCGCCGGCGTGCACGTCCAGCATGGCGAGCTCGGCCTCGGGGCTGGGGTAGCCGATCGAGATCCGGGCCATGAAGCGGTCGCGCTGGGCCTCCGGCAGCGGGTAGGTGCCCTCCATCTCGACCGGGTTCTGGGTGGCCACGACCATGAACGGCGAGGGCAGCTCGTAGCTGGTGCCGTCGATGGTGACCTGACGCTCCTCCATGGACTCCAGCAGCGCGGACTGGGTCTTGGGCGAGGCGCGGTTGATCTCGTCGCCGACCACGACCTGGGCGAAGATCGCGCCCGGGCGGAACTCGAAGTCGTGCCGCTGCTGGTCGTAGATGTTGGTGCCGGTGACGTCCGAGGGCAGCAGGTCGGGCGTGAACTGGATGCGGCGCACGGTGCAGTCGAGCGAGCGGGCGAGCGCCTTGGCCAGCATGGTCTTGCCGACGCCGGGCACGTCCTCCAGCAGCAGGTGGCCCTCGGCGAGCAGGACGGTCAGGGCGATCCGGACGGCCTCCGGCTTGCCCTCGATCACGCTCTCGACGTTGGCGCGGACGCGGTCGACGACCGCGGCGAGCTCGGGGAGCCCGACCGGCCGGTACCCGTTCGCCCTCTGCTGCTCGCCCCCCGCAGGACTGCCGAGTCCGGCCTGATCGTTGTAGCTCGTCACCCGTTTACGCTCCCTGGCACCCTGTGCCCGCCCCGTCCCGAGGCCGGGCCCCACCCCATGCTTGACGCGGCCGTCCCGGGGGCGGTTCCGAAGGAGGAGCCGGCGCCGGGAAAGGCGGCCTGCGGCCTGGCCGCCCCAGGTGGTTCGGGGTCCGACCGGCAGGCGCATTCTCCCCTGCGGGGTGGCCAGAAGTCACCATTCGGCGACGCCCGAATGACCGGACGGCGGTGACGTGCCCGCTCGCCTCCGGGCGGGCTGTGACCCGCCCGGGGACGAGCGGGGCGGAGAACTCAGTCGATCTCGCGCAGCAGGCCGGTGTGGACGTCGAAGACGAAGCCGCGGACGTCGTCGGTGTGCAGCAGGAAGGGAGAGGTGCGGACGCGCTGCATGGACTGGCGGACGTCGCCGTCCAGGTCGACGAAGGCCTCCACCGCCCACTGCGGGCGCTGGCCGACCTCCAGCTCCAGCTCGCGGCGGAAGTCCTCGGTGAGCCCGAGCAGGCCGCAGCCGGTGTGGTGGATCAGCGCGATCGAGCGGGTGCCGAGGGCGCGCTGGCTGATGGTCAGGGACCGGATGGTGTCGTCGGTGACGACGCCTCCGGCGTTGCGGATGACGTGGGCGTCGCCGAGTTCGAGGCCGAGCGCGGCGAACAGGTCGAGGCGGGCGTCCATGCAGGCGACCACGGCGATCTTCTGCACCGGACGGGCGTCCATCCCGCCGTCCCGGAAGGTCACGGCGTAGGTGCGGTTGGCCGTGACGAAGCGGTCGATGACGGTGGGTCTGGCGGGGGCGGCAGCGGCGTTCGGCGAGGGCCGGTCAGGAGTCACTGTCATGGGGGCGACGTTAGTGCGGATCGGGCCCGCGCGGTGGGGCGATGGGCTACAGAACCGGGCGCTGTGATCGAGCGCATAGCCACAACGGGAGGGTTTGTCCGAGCTGGTACCGGGCTGGTCCGGACGGGTGCCGGGTGACCCGCACGCGGGGCGGACAGGGGGCGCGCGCCCGCCGCCGAAGGCCCCCGGTCCCCGCCGCCACAGGTCCACCCCCACGGCTGCGACCTGCGGTGATCCGTACCGCCGCCCGGGTGGTGCGCCGGAGCGGACCATTGACTGGCAAGGCCCGCGCGATAGAGTTTGCGGCGCAGTGGAGCACACCCGCCGGGGCCCGTCAACGGGGCCTCCCCGGCCGGTGCGGCCCGGTCGACGCGGCCCGTGGCCTCCTCCCGCTCCGTGCCCACCTGGCGCACCTTCCCCGGCGCCGGGCGGTCACGATCTTCCCCTCGAGCGGGCGGGGACCACGGGCCGCTTCGTCGTGCCGGGGCGCGGTGGGCGAGAATGGTCGCAGCTCCCGGACGTCGGGCTGCTCCGCACCGAGGAAGGGCGCCACCGCGCATGACCACCAACGAACCGGGCCCCAAGCACGTTCCGGTGATGCTCCAGCGGTGCATGGACGCGCTGGCCCCGGCGATCTCGCGCCCCGGAGCCGTCGTGGTGGACGCCACCCTCGGCCTCGGCGGGCACAGCGAGGCGCTGCTGACCCAGTTCCCGGACGTGCGGCTGGTCGCGGTGGACCGCGACCCGGCGGCGCTGAAGCTGTCCGGCGAGCGGCTGGCGCCGTTCGGCGACCGGGCCACCCTGGTGCACGCCGTCTACGACGAGATCCCCGAGGTGCTGGAGCGCCTGGGCATCGACGAGGTGGACGGCGTCCTGTTCGACCTCGGCGTCTCCTCGATGCAGCTGGACGAGGCGGAGCGCGGCTTCGCGTACGCGCAGGACGCGCCGCTGGACATGCGGATGGACCAGACCCGGGGGATCAGCGCGGCGGAGGTGCTGAACACCTACAGCCACGGCGACCTGGCCCGGATCCTCAAGGTGTACGGCGAGGAGCGGTTCGCCGGGAAGATCGCCTCGGCGATCCTGCGGGAGCGGGAGAAGGAACCGTTCACCAACAGCGCGCGTCTGGTCGAGTTGGTGCGCAACGCCATCCCGGCGGCGACGCGTCGGACCGGCGGGAACCCGGCCAAGCGGACGTTCCAGGCGCTGCGGATCGAGGTCAACGGCGAGCTGGAGGTCCTGGACCGGGCGATCCCCGGCGCGCTGGACGTCCTCGCGGTGGGCGGCCGGATCGTGGTGATGTCCTACCAGTCGCTGGAGGACCGGCTGGTCAAGCAGTACCTCGCCGCCGGTGCGACCAGCACCGCCCCGCCCGGGCTGCCGTTCATCCCGGAGGAGCACCAGCCCTGGCTCAAACTGATCACTCGCGGTGCCGAGCTGGCCACCGAGGAGGAGATCGAGGAGAACCGGCGCGCCGCGCCCGTGCGGCTGCGGGTGGCGGAGAGGATCAGGGACCGAAGCAAGCGGGGCTGACGAACCGGCCCGGCGGGGTCCGAAGGGCGGAGGAGAGCGGTGGGGCCGGTGGCCGGTGAGGTCCGGGCGGGGCGGGGAGGACTCCCCGGGCAGGGCAGGGCGCGGATCACGGTCCGGCCGGGCAGGCGCCCGGTACGGCGGCGCACGCCGTTCGCGGTGCTCATCGTGGTGCTGCTGGCGGCCGGGCTGCTCGGCCTGCTCGCGCTGAACACCGCGCTCAACGAGGGCTCCTTCGAGCTGTCCCGGCTGCAGAAGCAGACCACCGTGGCGACCGACGAGCAGCAGAGCCTCCAGCACGAGATCGACAAGAGCTCGGCCCCGGACGCGCTGGCCAGGCGGGCGGCCGAGCTCGGCATGATCCCGGCCGGCGGCATGGCCTTCCTGGACGTCCCGAACGGCGGCAAGGTGGTCGGCACCCCGGGCCCGGCGCAGGACAGCCCGCCGGTCAAGCGCTCCACGGCCGAGCCGTGGCCGACCAAGGCCCAGCCCGGCGCCGGGCCGTCGCCGGCCGCGCCGCAGCCGGGCGGCGCCCCGTCGCCGGCCGCCCCGCCGCCGGCGTCGGCCCCGGCGGCGTCCGCCGGTGACTCGGTGATCCAGCTCAACCCGGTCGCGCCCGCCGCGGGCGCGAAGCCGAGCGGGGGTGCCGGTCGGTGAACGAGCGGAACGAGCGGATCGTCAGAAGGCACGTGTGGGCGCATGCCCCTGCCGAGCGAAGCGAGGCGGGCGCATGAGCGAGCGGAGCGAGCGAATCGTCAAGAGGCGCGTGTGGGCGAATGCCCCTGCCGAGCGAAGCGAGGCGGGCGCATGAGTACCCCACGTCAGCCCACCGGCGGTTCCGGCGGCAACGGCCGCCGCCCGGTGCCCCGCAGCGGAGCGCCGCGCGCGCAGTCCGGCTCCGGCCGCAGTCAGCCCGCGAAGGGTCAGCCGGCCAAGGCGCAGCCCGTGCGGAGCCAGCCCCCGAAGGGTCAGCCGGCCAAGGCGCAGCCCGCGCGCAGCCAGTCGGCCAAGGCCCAGCCCGCCAAGTCGGCCTCCGTCGGCCGTACCCCGCGGGCGCCGCAGCAGCGCCGCCCCGAGGGGCGCCCGCCGGCCCGCAGCCAGGCGGCGGTGCGGCCGAGGAGCCGTCCGTCGTCGCGCCCCAAGGCGCTCAAGCTGGCCGAGCCGAAGCGCCGGCTGCGGGTGATCACCATCGTGCTGTCGCTGGTGTTCTCCGTCTTCGCGGGGCGCCTGGTGCAGCTCCAGCTGGTGGACGCCGACGCGCTGGCCGCCGACGCCAACACCAACCGCTACCTGAACATCCCGATCACCGCCGAACGCGGCTCGATAACGTCCTCCGACGGCGTCGCGCTGGCGGCGACCGTCGACGCGTACGACATCACCGCCGACCCGGCGATGTTCACCCCGGAGGCGACCGGCATCCCGGACGCGCCGGAGCAGGCGGCCGCGCTGCTGTCGCCGATCCTCGGCGTGCCCAGGGAGAAGATCGCCGCCGACCTCCACACCCCCAAGAGCCGTTACAAGCGGCTCGCGGCCCAGCAGACCCCGGCCGCCAAGAAGCAGATCAGCGACCTCAAGTCGGGACTGGAGAAGCAGGCCGGCTCGCGGGCCTGCCAGGCCCAGAAGAAGCTGCTCGGCAAGCCCGCCGACCAGGGCGGCCGCACCCGGGTGGACAACGAGTGCGCCAACCCGCTGGCCGGGGTGTTCAACCGGGAGACCCAGAAGCGGATCTACCCGGCGGACGGGCTGGCGGCGAACCTGGTCGGCTTCGTCAACGCCGAGGGCGAGGGCGCCGGCGGCCTGGAGCTCCAGTACCAGAAGCTGCTGGCCGGCAAGGACGGCCACAGCAGCTACGCCCAGTCGGGCGGGCGGCTGGTGCCCACCGCCGGCGGTTCGATGGAGCCGGCCGTGGCGGGCAGCGACGTGAAGCTGACCGTCAACCGGGACATCCAGTGGGCCGCCCAGCGGGCGATCACCGACCAGGTGGCCAACTCCGGCGCGGAGAAGGGCTACGTGGTGGTCCAGGACGTGAAGACCGGACAGGTCCTCGCGATGGCCTCCGCGCCCGGCTTCAACCCGAACGACCTGAGCCTGTCCAAGCCGGAGCAGCTGGGCAACCCCGCCCTGGTCGACGCGTACGAGCCGGGCAGCACCGCCAAGCTGATGAGCCTGGCCGCCGTCCTCGACACCGGCAAGGCCACCTGGGACACCAAGGTCACCGTGCCGTACCCGCTGGTCCGGGCCGGGCAGCAGTTCAAGGACGACGTCTTCCACGGCACCTGGTACCTGACCCTGGCCGGGGTGCTCGCCAAGTCCTCGAACATCGGCACCATCGAGGCGGTCGAGACCCTCGGCGACGGCGACCAGCTGAAGGCCAACCAGGTGCTGGACGGCTACATGCGCAAGTTCGGCGTGGCCCAGCCGACCGGCCTGGGCTTCCCCGGGGAGGCCCAGGGGATGCTCAAGAAGCCGGAGGACCTGGTCGCCTCGGAGAAGTACAACATCTCCTTCGGCCAGGGCCCGATGCAGATGAACGCGTTGCAGGCCACCTCGGTCTACTCGACCATCGCCAACGGCGGGGTGCGGGTCGCGCCCAGCATCGTCCAGGGCGTCACCGACCCGAACGGCGCCTACACGCCGACCGCGCCGGGGGAGCAGACCCGGGTGGTCTCCCCGGAGACGGCCAAGACCCTCACCTCGATGCTGGAGTCGGTCGTCGACGACGAGCAGGGCACCGGCGGCAAGGCGGCCATCCCCGGCTACCGGGTCGCCGGCAAGACCGGCACCGCCAACCGGGGCGCCGCCAACGGCGTCGGATACGACGGCTACACCGCCTCCTTCATCGGCTTCGCCCCCGCCGACGCCCCCCGGTACACCGTCTCCTGCACCCTCCAGGGCCCGGTCAACGGCCACTTCGGCGGCCAGCTGTGCGGCCCGGTGTTCAAGCAGGTGATGGAGTTCACCCTGAAGACCATGCAGGTCCCGCCGAGCGGCAGCCCGGCGCCCAACCTGGCCGTCGAGTGGAAGCCGTGAGCGAGCGATGAGCGACGAGCGGGCCGGGCTGGAGCGCGGCGCGGCGAAGGGCCGGTTTGGCCCTGGACACCCTTCGGCGGATAGCCTTCCCGCCGTGCCGAAACCCGATCAAACCACCGTGAGTCCACCCCGCCCGACCGGGACCACCGCCCTGCCGCTCGCCGAGCTGGCCGCCGAACTGGGCCTGCCGCCCGTCGAGGGCGGCGCCGTCAGCGGTGTCACCCACGACTCCCGCGCGGTCCGCCCGGGCGACGTGTACGTGGCCTTCCCGGGCGCCAACCACCACGGCGCGGCCTTCGCGGCCAAGGCCGCGGAGTCCGGCGCGGTGGCGGTGCTCACCGACCCGGCCGGCGCCGAGCTCGCGGCCGCCACCGGCCTGCCGCTGCTGGTCGTCGACCGGCCGCGGGCCGTGATGGGCGAGCTGGCCGCGATCGTCTACGGCCGTCCCTCCGGGCGGCTGCTGATGCTCGGGCTGACCGGCACCAACGGCAAGACCACCACCTCGTACCTGGTCGAGGGCGGCCTGCGCGGCGCCGGGCGCAGCCCGGGCGTGATCGGCACCGTCGAGATGCGGGTCGGCGAGGAGCGGATCAAGAGCGAGCGCACCACCCCCGAGGCCACCGACCTGCACGCGATCCTCGGTGTGATGGCCGAGCGCGGCGCCGACGCGGTGACCATGGAGGTCTCCAGCCACGCCCTGGTCTTCGGCCGCACCGACGGCGTCGTGTACGACGTGGCGCTGTTCAACAACCTGACCCCCGAGCACCTCGACTTCCACCCGGACATGGAGGACTACTTCCAGGCGAAGGCCCGGCTCTTCCAGCCCGGCAAGTCCCGCCACGGCGTGGTCAACGTGGACGACGAGTACGGCCGCCGGCTCGCCGCCGAGGCCAAGATCCCGGTGACCACCTTCTCGGCCACCGGCGCCGCCGGGGCCGACTGGCGGGCCCTGGACGTCCGGCTCGGGCCGGTCGGCTCCACCTTCCGGGTCGTCGGCCCGGACGGCGCCGAGGCCGAGGCCGCCGTCCCACTGCCCGGCCCGTTCAACGTCGCCAACGCGCTCGCCGCGATCACCGTGCTGGTCGCCGCCGGGCTGCCGCTGGAGCGGGCCGTGGCCGGGGTCGCCGCCGTCCCCGGCGTGCCCGGCCGGCTGGAGCGGGTGGACGCCGGACAGCCGTTCGTCGCCGTCGTCGACTACGCGCACAAGCCGGACGCCCTCCAGGCCGTCCTCGCCTCGCTGCGCGAGGTCACCGAGGGCCGGCTGCACGTCGTGGTCGGCTGCGGCGGCGACCGCGACCCGCACAAGCGCGGTCCGATGGGCGCCATCGCCGCCCGCCTGGCCGACACCGCCCTGCTGACTAGCGACAACCCGCGCAGCGAGGACCCGCTGGCGATCCTCGCCACCATGCTGACCGGCGCCGCCGCGGTGCCCGAGGCCGAGCGCGGGACCGTCCTGGTCGTCCCCGACCGGGCCGAGGCGATCGGGCTCGCCGTCGCCGGTGCCCGGGCGGGGGACACCGTGCTGGTGGCCGGCAAGGGCCACGAGCTCGGTCAGTACGTACGAGACGAGATCCGCCCCTTCGACGACCGGGAGGTGCTGCGCGAATCCATCGCGCAGACCACGGCCGTACGGGGCGACCGAGGAGTAGAGCAGCAGTGATCGCACTGACCCTCGCCGAGGTGGCCGCCGCCGTCGGAGGCACGCTGGACGGCGCCGACCCGGACGCCCTGGTCACCGGCCTGGTCGAGGTCGACTCGCGGAAGGTGAACCCCGGCGGCCTGTTCGCGGCCTTCGTCGGTGAGCACGTGGACGGCCACGACTACGCGGCCAAGGCGGTCGCGGACGGCGCCGTCGCGGTGCTGGCCTCCCGTCCGGTCGGCGTGCCCGCCGTCCTGGTCGACAGTGTGGTGGAGGCGCTCGGCCGGCTGGCCCGCGCCGTGGTCGCCCGCGCCGAGGGCACCGCCGTGGTCGCGCTGACCGGCTCGGCCGGCAAGACCAGCACCAAGGACCTGATCGCCCAGCTGCTCCAGCGCCACGGCGAGACCGTCTACCCGCCCGGCTCGCTCAACAACGAGATCGGCCACCCGATGACCGCGCTGCGGGTCGAGGCCGGCACCCGGCACCTGGTCATGGAGATGGGCGCCCGGCACAAGGGCGACATCGAGTACCTCACCTCGATCACCCCGCCCCGGATCGGCCTGGTCCTCAACGTCGGCACCGCCCACGTCGGCGAGTTCGGCTCGCAGGAGGCGATCGCCGAGGCCAAGGGCGAACTGGTCGAGTCGCTGCCCGCCGACGGCGCCGCGATCCTCAACGCGGACGACCGGCTGGTGCGCGCGATGGCCTCCCGCACCAGGGCGAAGGTGGTCCTGTTCGGGGAATCCCCGGACGCCCACGTACGGGCCACCGACGTTCGCCTGGACGCCACCGGCCGGCCATCGTTCACGCTCACCACCCCGGCCGGTTCCGCGCCCGTGCGGCTGCGCCTGTACGGTGAGCACCACGTCTCGAACGCCCTCGCCGCCGCCGCGGTGGCGGTGGAGCTCGGGATGTCCGTCGACGACACCGCGGCAGCCCTGGGCGAAGCGGGTGCGCTGTCCCGCTGGCGCATGGAGGTCGTCGACCGGGCCGATGGTGTCACCGTCGTGAACGACGCCTACAACGCGAACCCCGACTCGATGCGGGCCGCGCTGCGGGCGCTGGTCTCGATGGGGGGCCGGGGTCCGGAGCGCCGCCGCACCTGGGCGGTGCTCGGCGAGATGCGGGAGCTCGGCGAGGAGAGCCTGGCCGAGCACGACGCCATCGGGCGGCTCGCCGTCCGGCTCGACGTCACCAAGCTGGTGGCGGTCGGCGGACGCGAGGCGGCCTGCATGGAACTCGGCGCGAGGAACGAAGGTTCGTGGGGTGAGGAGTCGGTGCTGGTGTCCGACGCGGACGCGGCGGTCGAGCTGCTGCGCAGTCAGCTTCGGCCGGGGGATGTGGTCCTGGTGAAGGCTTCCCGTTCGGTGGGGCTGGAGAAGGTGGCCGAGGCCCTCCTGGCGGACGGTGTGGCCGAGTAATGAAGCAGATCCTTTTCTCCGGGATGATCGGTCTCATCCTGTCGCTGCTCGGCACCCCGGCCCTGATCAAGGTGCTCGCGAAGCACGGCTACGGCCAGTACATCCGTGACGACGGCCCCAAGGCGCACCACAGCAAGAAGGGCACGCCCACCATGGGCGGCATCGCCTTCATCCTGGCGACCCTGATCGCGTACTTCGCCACGAAGGCGATAACGGGCGAGAGCCCGACCGCCTCCGGGCTGCTGGTGCTCTTCCTGACCGCGGGCCTCGGCCTGGTCGGCTTCCTGGACGACTACATCAAGGTGGTCAAGCGCCGCTCGCTGGGCCTGCGGGCCAAGGCGAAGCTGGCCGGCCAGTCGATCGTCGGCCTCGGGTTCGCCGTCCTGGCGATGCAGTTCCCGGACGACCGCGGCCTCAACCCGGCGTCCCAGAGCCTGTCCTTCGTCCGGGACTTCAAGTGGGCCATCGGCCCCGTCCTGTTCGTCATCTTCGCGTACTTCATGATCGCGGCGATGTCGAACGGCGTGAACCTGACGGACGGTCTGGACGGCCTCGCCACCGGTGCCTCGGTGATGGTCTTCGGCGCCTACACCTTCATCGGCATCTGGGAGCACACCCAGAGCTGCGCCTACGCCATCACCGCGACCGCCAACTGCTACGACATCCGCGATCCCCTGGACCTCGCCGTCGTGGCCTCCGCCCTGATGGGCTCCTGCTTCGGCTTCCTGTGGTGGAACACCTCGCCCGCCAAGATCTTCATGGGTGACACCGGCTCGCTCGCCCTCGGCGGCGCCCTGGCCGGTCTGGCGATCTGCTCCCGCACCGAGCTGCTGCTCGCCCTGCTCGGCGGCCTCTACGTGATCATCACCCTCTCGGTGATCATCCAGGTCGGCTCCTTCCGGATGACCGGCAAGCGCGTCTTCAAGATGGCGCCACTACAGCACCACTTCGAACTCAAGGGCTGGACCGAGGTCCTGATCGTGGTCAGGTTCTGGATCATCCAGGGCCTGTGCGTCGCCGTCGGCCTCGGCCTGTTCTACGCGGGATGGGTGACCGGATGACCGACTCCGACTCAGACTCCGGCCTGACCGGCCCGAACCCGGCCAACCCGGACTTCGACGGCCTGCCGGTCGTCGTCGCCGGGCTCGGCGTCTCGGGCATCAGCGCCGCGCGCGTCCTGCACGGCCTCGGCGCCCGGGTCACCGTGGTGGACGGCGGCAGCGGGCCCGGCCTGGCCGCCCGGGCCGCCGAACTGGAGGCGCTGGGCGTCACCGTGCGGCTCGGCGACGGCGCGAGCCTGCCCGAGGGCACCGAGCTGATCGTCACCTCGCCCGGCTGGGCGCCGGACAGCCCGCTGTTCGCCGCCGCCGGGGCGGCCGGGGTGCCCGTCTGGGGCGACGTCGAGCTGGCCTGGCGGCTGCGCAAGCCGCTGCCCGGCACCGGCGAGCCCGCCCCCTGGCTGGCCGTCACCGGCACCAACGGCAAGACCACCACCGTCCAGATGCTCGCCTCGATCCTCACCGCCGCCGGCGAGCGCACCGCCGCCGTCGGCAACGTCGGGGTCTCGGTGCTGGACGCGGTGCTCGCCGAGGAGCCGTACGACGTGCTCGCCGTCGAGCTCTCCAGCTACCAGCTGCACTGGGCGCCCTCGCTGCGTCCGTACTCGGCGGCGGTGCTCAACCTGGCACCGGACCACCTCGACTGGCACGGCTCGATGGAGGCGTACGCCGCCGACAAGGGCCGGATCTACGAGGGCAACGTCGTCGCCTGCGTCTACAACCTGGCCGACCCGGCCACCGAGGCGCTGGTCCGCGAGGCCGACGTCGAGGAGGGCTGCCGGGCGATCGGCTTCGGCCTCGGCGCGCCCGGCCCGTCGAACTTCGGCGTGGTGGACGGGCTGCTGGTGGACCGGGCCTTCGTCGAGGACCGGGCCAAGAACGCGGCCGAGCTGGGCGCCGTCGCGGACGTGAACCCGCCGGCCCCGCACAACATCGCCAACGCGCTCGCCGCGGCGGCGCTGGCCCGGGCGTACGGCGTCGAGCCGAAGGCCGTCCGGGAGGGCCTGCGGGCCTTCCGCCCGGACGCCCACCGGATCGCCGAGGTCGGCGTGGTCCGCGAGGTCACGTACATCGACGACTCCAAGGCCACCAACACCCACGCGGCGGCCGCCTCGCTGGCCGCCTACCGGCCGATCGTCTGGATCGCCGGGGGCCTGGCCAAGGGCGCGACCTTCGACGACCTGGTGCAGGGCGCGGCCGAGCGGCTGCGCGCGGTGGTGCTGATCGGCGAGGACCGGGGGCTGATCCGGGAGGCACTGGAGCGACACGCTCCGGATGTGCCGGTGATCGACGCGGCCGAGGGCCAGACTGGCGCGGTGGCGATGGCCGAGGTCGTTCGCACGGCCGCGTCGCTCGCCCGATCGGGTGACACGGTGCTGCTGGCGCCGGCCTGCGCCTCGATGGACATGTTCACCAACTACGGCGAGCGCGGCGACCTCTTCGCGGCGTCCGTCCGGGAGCTGGCGGGCGAGTAGGCGGTCCGGCGCGGACGTCGGACGGAGAGAGTGAGCGGGGAGCGGTGGCGGGGCAGGGCAGAGCGGATTCCGGTGTTGTGAAGCAGGACGCCGCCGAGCCGATGAGAGTGATCTCCGCCACCACGACCAAGTACAAGTCGGCCGGTCCGCTGGCCCGGGTCCAGGCCTTCCGGGCCCGGGTCCGGTACTGGCTGGACCGGCCGCTCACCCCGTACCTGCTGGTCCTCGGCAGCACCCTGCTGCTGGTCGTGCTCGGTCTGATGATGGTCTTCTCGGCCTCGCAGATCCTCGCCCTGAACCAGCACCACACGGCGCAGTACTACTTCCTCAAGCAGCTGATCGCGGCCATCCTCGGCCTGGTCCTGCTGATCGGCTTCGCCTCTGTCCCGGTGGCGGTGCTGCGGGTGATCGTCTACCCGGTGATGATCGGGGTGATCGGCGCCCTCACCCTGGTCGCCATCCCCGGCATCGGGGTGCGGATCAACGGCAACCAGAACTGGCTGGATTTCGGCTTCTTCCAGTTCCAGCCCTCGGAGTTCGCCAAGCTCGCGCTGGTGCTCTGGGGCGCCGACCTGCTCGCCCGCAAGCAGAAGGCGGGCACCCTCAACTCGTGGAAGCACCTGCTGGTGCCGCTGGTGCCGGGGGCCCTGCTGCTGCTCGCGCTGATCATGTTCGGCGGCGACATGGGCACCTCGATGATCCTGGTGGCCATGGTGTTCGCGCTGCTCTGGATGGTCGGCGCGCCGCTGCGGCTGTTCGTGGCCACCCTCGGGGTGGCGGTGGTGGTCTGCACCGCCCTGGTGGTCACCGTGCCGCACCGGGCGGAGCGGCTGAGCTGCATCGGCGTCACCAAGATCGACCCGGAGGGCGCCTGCTTCCAGGCCCTGCACGGCGTCTTCGCGTTCGCCAACGGCGGCGGCTTCGGCACCGGCCTCGGCGCCGGCGTGGAGAAATGGGGCCAGCTGCCCGAGGCGCACACCGACTTCATCTTCGCCGCGACCGGCGAGGAACTCGGTCTGGTGGGGACGCTGTCGGTCCTCGGTCTCTTCGCGGCACTAGGCTACGCGGGTATCCGTGTGGCCATCGGCACGAAGGACCCCTTCGTCAGGTACGCCGCGGGAGCCGCCACCACCTGGATCATGGCGCAGGCCATGATCAACCTGGGGTCGGCGCTGGGACTGCTGCCCATCGCGGGCGTCCCGCTCCCGCTGTTCTCCTACGGCGGTTCCGCCATGCTGTCGGCCCTGTCCGCGATCGGAGTGCTGCTGTGCCTGGCGCGCAGCTCCTCGGGCGCGAAGGCGGCCCTGGCCGCCCGGAGCAAGAACTCCCGGATCAGGAGACAACTGGCCCGGGTGCTGCCACGACGACGAACCACAGCGCGCCCGGCCCCGGGGCCGGCACGCAGGGAGCGGTGAATTTCGGTGCATGTCGTACTCGCCGGCGGGGGGACCGCCGGTCACATCGAGCCGGCCATGGCCCTCGCGGATGCCCTCCGCAGGCACGACCCGTCCGTCGGGATCACCGCCCTGGGCACCGAGCGCGGACTGGAGACCCGGCTGGTCCCCGAGCGCGGCTACCAGCTGGAGCTCATCCCGGCCGTCCCGCTGCCCCGCAAGCCCACCCCGGAGCTGATCACCGTCCCCGGCCGGCTGCGCGGCACCGTCCGGGCCGCCCAGGAGATCATCGAGCGGGTCAACGCGGACGCCGTGGTCGGCTTCGGCGGCTACGTCGCGATGCCCGCCTACCTGGCCGCCAAGCGGGCCGGCGTGCCGATCGTGGTGCACGAGGCGAACGCCCGCCCGGGCCTGGCCAACAAGATCGGCGCCCGCTACAGCGACTTCGTCGCGGTCTCCACGCCGGACAGCAAGCTGCGCGACTCCCGGTACATCGGCATCCCGCTGCGCCGGACCATCGCCACCCTGGACCGCGCCGCGGCCCGCCCCGAGGCCCGCCACTACTTCGGCCTCGACCAGCGGCTGCCCACCCTGCTGGTCTCCGGCGGCTCCCAGGGCGCGCGCCGGCTCAACGAGACGATCACCGCGATCGCCCCGCGGCTCCAGCAGTACGGCGTGCAGATCCTGCACGCCGTCGGCCCGAAGAACGAGCTGCCGCAGGTGGCGGACGTCCCCGGGATGCCGCCGTACCGCCCGGTGCCGTACCTGGACCGGATGGACCTCGCCTACGCGGCCGCCGACATGATGCTCTGCCGGGCCGGCGCCATGACGGTGGCCGAGCTGGCGGCCGTCGGCCTGCCCGCCGCCTTCGTCCCGCTGCCGATCGGCAACGGCGAGCAGCGGCTGAACGCCCAGCCGATGGTCAAGGCCGGCGGCGGCCTGCTGGTGGACGACGCCGAGCTGACCCCGGACTGGGTGCTCCAGAACGTGCTGCCGGTCCTCACCGACCCGCAGCGGCTGTGGGACATGAGCCGGTCGGCCGCCGAGTTCGGCCGCCGGGACGCCGACGACCTGCTGGTCGGCATGGTCTACGAGGCGATCCAGGCCCACCGCGGCGGCCGCCGCCGTGGCTGACGGCCGGCTCGCCGACCCGTTGGAGGAGGAGCTGGAGGTGGAGGAGTCCGCTCCCCGCCTCCGGCTCTCCCGGCGGGGCATCGTGGTGCTGGGCGTGCTCGGCGCCACGGTGCTCGGCGTGCTGGCCTGGCTGGTGTTCCTCTCCTCGGTCCTGGACGTGCGCAGTGTCGCGGTCCAGGGGACGAGCGACGACAAGTTGACGGCGGACCAGGTCCGCGGGGCGATCGGCGGGCTGGCCGACGGCCCGCTGGCGCGCGTGGACCTGGACGACGTCCGGCGCCGGGTGGAGGGGATCCCCCGGGTGGCCGAGGCCGAGGTGTGGCGGGGCTGGCCGCACACCCTGCGGGTGAAGGTCGTCGAGCGCAGGGCGGTGGCCGCCGTCAAGGGGGATGACGGCCAGTTCACCCAGGTGGATGCCGGGGGCGTGAGCTTCGCCACCGAGCCGGCCCCGCCGGCGGGCGTTCCGGTGGTCGAGCTGCGGCTCAGTCAGCAGGCGAACGACGTGGACGGGGTGATCTCCCGTCCGCAGTTGGTGCAGGGCGCGGTGGCGGTGGCCGCCGGGCTGCCGCCGGAGGTCGCCAAGCGGGCCGGCTCGGTGCTGGTGCACTCGTACGACGACATCGAGTTGCAGCTCAGCGGGGGTGCGACGGTGCGTTGGGGGAGTCCGGAGCAGATCGACCGGAAGGCCCGGGTGCTCGTCGCGCTGATGAACCAGAAGGGCACGAACTTCGACGTGACGGCGCCGGAGGCGCCGGCGGTGTCGGGATGATCCGGTAGGTTCTCTGCCTGAGGGAGGGGTTGACGCCTTGAAGTGTCGGCCCGACTCTTGGTGGTCACCCCCGGTTTCCTAAGCCGGCCGATGATCACATAGGCTCAAAAGAAAAAGGGAAGCTCGGCGTGTTCGTTGAAACGCGTGCCTGGAGCCACCTAGTGTCCTGTGTCACCAGACTGTGTTTCCTGGTGATGTGACGGAGGCACAGAACTAACCCTAAAGGTCAAGTTTAGGGTTGGGGTCGGCGGTCGGCATTTCGGACATTCAGTCAGAAACCAGGCTCCCTACCCATCGACATCCGTCGGTACGGCCCCGCCCCGGGTCGGGCCGACCCGGAAATTCGAGGCGAGAGGCCTTCGACGTGGCAGCACCGCAGAACTACCTCGCAGTCATCAAGGTCGTCGGAATCGGCGGCGGTGGTGTCAACGCCATCAACCGGATGATCGAGGTCGGTCTCAAGGGCGTCGAGTTCATCGCGATCAACACCGATGCGCAGGCCCTCCTGATGAGCGACGCCGACGTCAAGCTCGATGTGGGCCGTGAACTCACCCGGGGCCTCGGCGCCGGCGCCAACCCCGAGGTCGGCCGCAAGGCCGCCGAGGACCACCGCGAGGAGATCGAGGAGGTCCTCAAGGGGGCCGACATGGTCTTCGTGACCGCCGGCGAGGGCGGTGGCACGGGCACGGGCGGCGCGCCCGTCGTCGCCAACATCGCGCGCTCGCTGGGCGCCCTGACCATCGGCGTGGTCACCCGTCCGTTCACCTTCGAGGGCCGCCGCCGGGCCAACCAGGCCGAGGACGGCATCGCGAGCCTGCGCGAAGAGGTCGACACCCTCATCGTGATCCCCAACGACCGGCTGCTGTCCATTTCGGACCGCCAGGTCAGCGTTCTCGACGCCTTCCGCTCGGCCGACCAGGTCCTGCTCTCCGGTGTCCAGGGCATCACCGACCTGATCACCACCCCGGGTCTGATCAACCTCGACTTCGCCGACGTCAAGTCCGTCATGTCGGAGGCCGGTTCGGCGCTCATGGGCATCGGCTCGGCCCGCGGCGAGGACCGCGCCAAGGCCGCCGCCGTGATGGCGATCTCCTCCCCGCTGCTGGAGGCCTCGATCGACGGCGCCCGCGGCGTGCTGCTGTCCATCTCGGGCGGCTCCGACCTCGGCCTGTTCGAGATCAACGAGTCGGCCCAGCTGGTCAGCGAGGCCGCCCACCCCGAGGCGAACATCATCTTCGGTGCGGTCATCGACGACGCGCTCGGCGACGAGGTCCGGGTCACCGTCATCGCGGCCGGCTTCGACGGCGGGCAGCCGCCGGCGATCGTCCGCGACCCGGTGGTCAAGTCCACCGCCCCGGAGCGCCCGGCCACCCCGCCGGCCGCCCCGGAGCGCCCGGCCGGCCGCCCGTCCTACGGGAGCATCGGCTCGGTGACGTCCCGTACGGAGGGCGAGTCCTCGACCACCTCGTCGAGCCGGACCGCCGAGACCCCGGCCACCACGACCACCGCCCCGGTCCCGCCGCAGGTGCAGCCGGTCCGGCAGCCGTTCGTGGAGAGCCCGGCCGAGGAGCTCGACGTCCCGGACTTCCTTAAGTGATCGATCACTCGATCCGCGCGGGTGCTCACTTCGCCTTCACCTCCCGGTGGGGCGGGGTGAGCATTTCGCCGTACGGGGAGCTCAACCTCGGCGGCGCGGTGGGGGACGACCCACGGGCCGTGCGGGAGAACCGGGCGCTGGCCGCCCGGAAGCTGGGACTCGACCCGGCCGACGTGGTCTGGATGAACCAGGTGCACGGCGCCGAGGTCGCCGTGGTGACCGAGCGCCAGCCGCTCGGTGAGGCCCCGACGGTGGACGCGGTGGTCTCCGACCGGCCGCTCGCCCTGGCGGTGCTGACCGCCGACTGCACCCCGGTGCTGCTGGCCGATCCGGTGGCGGGCGTGGTGGGCGCGGCCCACGCGGGCCGGCCCGGGCTGGCGGCCGGGGTGGTGCCCGCGGTCGTCCGGGCGATGGCCGACCTGGGCGCGGAGCCCTCGCGGATCACCGCCGCCACCGGGCCCGCGGTCTGCGGCCGCTGCTACGAGGTGCCGGCCCGGCTGCGCGCCGAGGTCGCCGCGGTGGTGCCGGAGGCGTTCGCCGAGACCTCCTGGGGGACCCCGGCGCTGGACGTGCCGGAGGGAGTCGCGGCCCAGCTGGCCGCCGCGGGGGTCAAGGAGCTGGTGCGATCACCGGTCTGCACCCTTGAATCCGCCGATCACTACTCCTATCGCCGCGAGCAGCGCACCGGCCGGCTCGCGAGCTACGTCTGGTTGGGCTCTGATCACTGATGACGAACGACATCTACGGACCGTTCCCGGGGAGCGCCGGGTTCTCGGCGGCGCTGACGGAGGGCCAGCGGGCCCGCTACGAGGAACTCGGCACCAACCTCGACGTGGTCGAGCGCCGGATCGCGGACGCCTGCGCGGCCGCCGGGCGCGCCCGGGACGAGGTCACCCTGGTCGTCGTCACCAAGACCTACCCCGCCGAGGACACCGCGCTGCTGGCCGGACTCGGGGTGACGGACGTCGCGGAGAACCGTGACCAGGACGCCGCCCCCAAGGCGGAGCAGTGCAGAAACCTTCCTCTTAGCTGGCACTTCGTCGGCCAGCTGCAGACCAACAAGGTCCGCTCGGTCGTCCGCTACGCGAACCACGTGCACTCGGTGGACCGGCTCCGGCTGGTCGAGTCGCTCTCCGCGGCGGTGCTCAAGGCGGAACGCCCGGAGCTGGGCTGCCTGGTGCAGGTGGCACTGGACAAGGCGTACGGGGAGGGTGAGCACCGGGCGGGGGTCGCGCCGGAGGACGTCGCGCGACTGGCCGACGCGATCGCCGACACGCCCGGGCTGCGACTGGACGGTGTGATGACCGTCGCTCCGCTGGCCGGGCCGCTGGCCGGAGACCCGGCCCGCGCCTTCGATCGGCTGGCGGAAATCGCAACCGCCGTACGGGCGGCCCATCCGACTGCCACCATGGTCTCCGCAGGGATGAGCGGCGACCTTGAGCAGGCGATTGCCGCCGGAGCGACACATGTGCGCGTCGGAACGGCGGTACTCGGAGTGAGGTCACCCCTCAGGTAACGTCACCGGGTAAGTAGATCAGACAGCAGGACAAAATAGGACAGAATCTAGCAGCTCTTCGGAGCGCTAGCGAACCGTGGATCGCAGCTCCGCGGCCCCCACTCCACGAAACCGACCGGCCGTCGGGCTGACACGCCGTCGTGGAAGGACCGCGGAATCCGCAGGCGGGGCCGTACGGCCCGGGCCGGAGCCGGTCCGTACGGAACGAGCGAAGCGAGCGGCCGTCAGAAGGCCCGCGCATCGCGAAGCCGCCACCGAGCGCGAGCGAAGTGGCTATGAGCGGAGGAGACAGGAGCATGGCCGGCGCAATGCGCAAGATGGCGGTCTACCTCGGCCTCGTGGAGGACGAGACGTACGACGGCCAGGGGTACGACCCCGACGACGACTACGACGCGGACCCCGAACCGATCCGGACGGGCCAGCGGACCGAGGACATCCCCCGGCCGGCCCCGGCTCCCGCGGCCGCCGCGCCCGCCCCGGTCTCCTCGATCACCCCGCAGCCGGTGCCCGCGGCGGTGCCGATCCGGCAGGAGACTCCGAGGATGGCCCCCGTGTCGTCCATCACACCCGAACGTCGCCACAACCTGGAGAAGAGCGCACCGGTGATCATGCCCAAGGTCGTGAACGAACGAGAGCCCTACCGCATCACCACGCTGCACCCCCGAACCTACAACGAGGCCCGTACCATCGGGGAACAGTTCCGCGGCGGGACCCCCGTGATCATGAATCTGACCGAGATGGACGACACCGACGCGAAGCGCCTCGTAGACTTCGCCGCTGGACTCGTCTTCGGTCTGCACGGCAGTATCGAGCGCGTGACACAGAAGGTGTTCCTGCTGTCGCCTGCTAACGTCGATGTCACGGCGGAGGACAAGGCTCGGATCGCCGAGGGTGGGTTCTTCAACCAGAGCTGACCCGGCCACGACTTTACGTGTGGATCTGATCAACAGTGGATTAGCGACAGGTGACGAGCGGCAGGCCCGAGGGATCGGGACCGGGGAGAGGGAAACGCGATGGACATCGTGTGGGCGGTGCTCTACTACGCCCTGACCGTCTTCCTGGTGTTCCTGCTCGTACGGCTGGTCATGGACTGGGTCTTCCAGTTCGCGCGTTCGTGGCGGCCCGGCAAGGCCATGGTCCTGGTCCTGGAGGCCACGTACACTGTCACGGATCCGCCGCTCAAGCTTCTTCGGCGGCTCATCCCGCCGTTGCGTTTCGGGGGCGTGGCGCTCGACCTGTCCTTCTTCGTACTGATGATCATTGTGTATGTCCTGATCTCGCTTGTGCACCCCTAGTCGTAGGTGAGCGATGCGACAGGATGCCGGTGTGCCGACGATCACGTTGAGGTGAAGAGATGCCATTGACCCCCGAGGACGTTCGGAACAAGCAGTTCACGACCGTCCGCCTGCGTGAAGGCTATGACGAGGACGAGGTCGATGCCTTCCTCGACGAGGTCGAGGCGGAGCTGACCCGCCTCCTCCGGGAGAACGAGGACCTGCGCGCCAAGCTGGCCGCCGCGACTCGTGCCGCCGCGCAGAACCAGGCCAACCTGCGCAAGGAGCCGCAGCAGGACGCGCCCCGACAGGGCGGCGCTCCGGTGCCGGCCGCCATATCCGGTCCGCCGGTCCCCGGCCAGCAGGGCCCGGGCGGTCCGCAGCAGATGGGCCCCGGTGGTCCGCAGCAGATGGGTCCGGGTGGTCCGCAGCAGATGGGCCCCGGCGGCCCCCAGCAGCAGATGGGCAACCAGCCCCTCGGCCTGCCCGCCGGCTCCCCGCCGCAGCTCCCCGCTGCCGGCGGCCCGCAGCAGCAGATGAACCAGACCATGGGCGGCCAGCAGCAGCTGGTCCAGCCGATGGGCGGTCAGATGCTCCAGCCCATGGGCGGCCCCGGTGGCCCGCAGCAGATGGGCAACCCGATGGGCCAGGGCATGGGCCAGCAGCAGATGCAGCCGATGGGCGGCCCCATGGGCGGCCCGCAGCAGATGGGCGGCCCCATGGGCGGCCCGATGCAGCAGCAGGGCCCCGGCGGCGACAGCGCCGCCCGGGTGCTGGCGCTCGCTCAGCAGACCGCCGACCAGGCGATCTCCGAGGCCCGTTCCGAGGCCAACAAGATCGTCGGCGAGGCGCGCAGCCGCGCCGAGGGTCTGGAGCGGGACGCCCGCGCCAAGGCCGACGCGCTGGAGCGGGACGCGCAGGAGAAGCACCGCGTCGCGATGGGGTCGCTGGAGTCCGCGCGGGCCACGCTGGAGCGCAAGGTCGAGGACCTGCGGGCGTTCGAGCGTGAGTACCGCACGCGACTGAAGTCGTACCTGGAGACCCAGCTGCGTCAGCTGGAGTCGCAGGCCGACGACTCGCTCGCCCCGCCGCGGATCCCGGCCACCGCGTCGCTGCCGCCGGCGGCCTCGTCGATGGCCCCGGCCGGTGCCAGCGCGATGAGCGGTGGCGCGCCGGGCTTCGGTGGCAACCAGCCGTCCTTCGGTGGCAACTCGCCGTCCTTCGGCGGGAACAGCTCCTTCGGCGGCGGCTCCTCGGCGCCGAGCTTCGGCGGGCAGTCGACCGGCGGCAACAGCGGTGCGCCGCAGATGCAGCCGGCCGGGATGACGCAGCCGATGGCGGCGGTGCGGCCGCAGCCGCCGCAGCCGATGCAGCAGGCTCCGGCGCCCATGCGGGGATTCCTGATCGATGAGGACGGCGACAACTGAGGTTGTAGCCGGGGTTTTTGAGGGCGTCCCCTTTTCGGCCTTTGGGTCGGGGAGGGGGCGCCCTTGTCTGTGTTCGGGGGTTTGGGCTCTCGGGAGGGTGGGTGTCGGGGGCGCGTCCCTCTTGCTGGGGGAGGGAGGGGGTGGGGCGGGGCTTGTTGGGGGCGGGTGGGTATGGCGAAGCCGCCGTCACCTCGGGGTGACGGCGGCTTCGTTGGTGGGGCGTCAGGCCTTGCGGAGCTGGAAGGCCAGGCCGAGGGAGTCGTCGGCGAAGGTCTCGGAGTCCCAGTCGGCCGCGCCGGCGGCGAAGTCGGTGGCGAGGACCTCCTCGGCGACGAGGGGGCCGTGTTCGGCGATGGCTTCGGCGGTGTCCTCGGAGGTGGCGCGCCAGCGGAGGACGATGCGGTCGGCGACGTCCAGGCCGGAGTTCTTGCGGGCCTCCTGGATCTGGCGGATGGCGTCGCGGGCGATGCCGAGGCGCTTGAGTTCCGGGGTGATGGCCAGGTCGAGGGCGACGGTGGCGCCGGACTCGTTGGCGACGGCCCAGCCCTCGCGCGGGGTCTCGGTGATGATCACTTCGTCGGGGGAGAGGGTGATCGTCTCGCCGTCGAGTTCGACGGTGGTCTCGCCGGTGGCGCGGAGGTCGGCGGCGAGGCGGGCGGCGTCCGTGGCGGCGACCGCCTTGGCGACGTCCTGGACGCCCTTGCCGAAACGCTTGCCCAGGGCACGGAAGTTGGCCTTGGCGCTGGTGTCGACGAGCGAGCCGCCGACCTCGGCGAGGGATTCGAGGGTGGCGACGTTGAGCTCCTCGGCGATCTGCGCGCGCAGGTCGGCGGGCAGCTCCTCCCAGCCCTGGGCGGCGACCAGCGCGCGGGAGAGCGGCTGGCGGGTCTTCACGCCGGACTCGGCGCGGGTGGCCCGGCCGAGCTCGACCAGACGGCGGACCAGGGCCATGTGCCGGGAGAGCTCGGTGTCGATCAGCGACTCGTCGGCCTCCGGCCAGGTGGCCAGGTGCACCGAGGCCGGGGCCTCCGGGGCGACCGGGACGACCAGGTCCTGCCAGACCCGCTCGGTGATGAACGGGGTGAGCGGGGCCATCAGGCGGGTGACCGTCTCCAGGGCCTCGTGCAGGGTGGCGAGCGCGGCGGCGTCGCCCTGCCAGAAGCGGCGGCGGCCGCGGCGGACGTACCAGTTGGAGAGGTCGTCGACGAAGCCGGAGAGCAGCTTGCCGGCGCGCTGGGTGTCGTACGCCTCGTAGGCGGCGTCGACCTCGCGGACCAGGGTGTTCAGCTCGGAGAGCACCCAGCGGTCCAGCTGCGGGCGGTCGGCCGGGGCCGGGTCGGCGGCCGAGGGCGCCCAGTTCGAGGTGCGGGCGTACAGGGCCTGGAAGGCGACGGTGTTCCAGTAGGTGAGGAGGGTCTTGCGGACCACCTCCTGGATGGTGCCGTGGCCGACCCGGCGGGCCGACCAGGGCGAGCCGCCGGCCGCCATGAACCAGCGGACGGCGTCGGCGCCGTGCTGGTCCATCAGCGGGATCGGCTGGAGGATGTTGCCCAGGTGCTTGGACATCTTGCGGCCGTCCTCGGCCAGGATGTGGCCCAGGCAGACGACGTTCTCGTAGCTGTTCTTGTCGAACACCAGGGTGCCGACGGCCATCAGCGTGTAGAACCAGCCGCGGGTCTGGTCGATCGCCTCGGAGATGAACTGCGCCGGGTAGCGCTTCTCGAACAGCTCCTTGTTCTGGTACGGGTAGCCGTACTGGGCGAAGGGCATCGAGCCCGAGTCGTACCAGGCGTCGATGACCTCGGGCACGCGGGTGGCGGTGCCGCCGCAGTCGCGGCAGGCGAAGGTCACCGCGTCGATGTACGGGCGGTGCGGGTCGAGGCCGCTCTGGTCGGTGCCGGTGAGCTCGGACAGCTCGGCCAGCGAGCCGACGCAGGTGAGGTGGCCCTCCTCGCAGCGCCAGATCGGCAGCGGGGTGCCCCAGTAGCGGTTGCGGCTGAGCGCCCAGTCGATGTTGTTGTTCAGCCAGTCGCCGAAGCGGCCGTGCTTGACCGTCTCCGGGAACCAGTTGGTGGCCTCGTTCTCGCGGATCATCGCGTCCTTGACGGCGGTGGTCCGGATGTACCAGGACGGCTGCGCGTAGTAGAGCAGCGCGGTGTGGCAGCGCCAGCAGTGCGGGTAGCTGTGCTCGTACGGCAGGTGGCGGAAGAGCAGGCCGCGCTCCTTGAGGTCCGCGACCAGGGCCTCGTCGGCCTTCTTGAAGAACTGGCCGCCGACCAGCGGGACCTCGGGGGCGAAGGTGCCGTCGCCGAGCACCGGGTTGACCACCGGCAGGCCGTACTTGCGGCAGGTCGCGAGGTCGTCCGCGCCGAAGGCGGGGGACTGGTGGACGATGCCGGTGCCGTCCTCGGTGGTGACGTAGTCGGCGTTGAGGACGTAGTGCGCGTTCTCGATCTCGACCAGGTCGAAGGGGCGGCGGTAGGCCCAGCGCTCCATCTCGGCGCCGGTGAAGCGCTGCCCGGTGGGCTCCCAGCCCTCGCCGAGGGCCTTGGCCAGCAGGGGCTCGGCGACGACGAGCCGCTCGTTGCCGTCGGTGGCCACCACGTAGACCACGTCGGGGTGGACGGCGGCGGCGGTGTTGGAGACCAGGGTCCACGGGGTGGTGGTCCACACCAGCAGGGCGGCCTGGCCGGCCAGCGGGCCGCTGGTCAGCGGGAAGCGGACGAAGACCGAGGGGTCGACCACGGTCTCGTAGCCCTGGGCCAGCTCGTGGTCCGACAGGCCGGTGCCGCAGCGCGGGCACCAGGGGGCGACCCGGTGGTCCTGGACCAGCAGGCCCTTGTCGAAGATCTGCCGGAGCGACCACCAGACGGACTGGACGTACGACGGGTCCATCGTCCGGTAGGCCTCGTCGAGGTCGACCCAGTAGCCCATCCGGGTGGTCAGCTCGGCGAAGGCGTCGGTGTGGCGGGTCACCGACTCGCGGCACTTGGCGTTGAACTCGGCGATGCCGTACGCCTCGATGTCCTGCTTGCCGGAGAAGCCCAGCTCCTTCTCGACGGCGAGCTCGACCGGCAGGCCGTGGCAGTCCCAGCCGGCCTTGCGGGCGACGTGGTAGCCCTTCATGGTCCGGAAGCGCGGGAAGACGTCCTTGAAGACGCGGGCCTCGATGTGGTGGGCACCGGGCATGCCGTTGGCGGTCGGCGGGCCCTCGTAGAACACCCACTCGGGGCGGCCCTCGGACTGCTCCAGGCTGCGCTGGAAGATCTTGTTGTCCTGCCAGAAGGACAGGATCTGGTGCTCCAGGGCGGGGAGATCAACCTGTGCGGGGACGGGGTTATAGGAGCTCATCGCGGGCGTCTACCTCCGGCGGATGCTGGGACTGGATCCTCCGGAGGGACGAGACGGCCTGGCCGCCCCGCGGTACCACCCTCCTTGGCCGCGGTGCTGCGTTCGCGGCCCTCTTGTTTGGGCTTGCTGCCGGGTCTAGTGGGCCACCGCGGCATCGCGGCGGCCGTTCTTCCGGCGGCTCCGGGGTGATCTTCCCGCCGTGCACACCCCCGGGCTCGCACCGTCCCCGGGTCGCTGGTGGCTGCGTACGTCGGTACTCGTCCCATCTGCGCCTTGCACGGCCAGTGTATCGGCCGGGTGCGGCGGTTTGTCCAAACCGTTTTCCGGTGGGCGGGCGGGGGTGTTCCGGGGGCGCGCCGGGAGCGTTCCGGTGAGCGCCCCGGGGGCGCTCGTCGAGGGCGGTTAGCCGGGGTCGATGTGGGCACAAATCTCTGAGCGCACGGGGCGTGACGGTTGGGGCGCCTGCCTGGGTGGGAACGTTATGAGGCGTCGGTATGTCATGTTGTGACCGGTTTTGATCGGGATTATCGTTCCGGCACTGGAAGCCGCCGGGAACCGGCGGCTCGGTTCGTTCGTAGATGGGGTCGAAAGCCATGGCTGAGAAGGGAACCGGCGCGGGTACCGCCACCAAGCGGGCACGCAAGGCCGTGGCGGTCGACCCAGGGGAGGGGACCGTGACCACTACCGCACCGAAGAGCGGCACCGACACCGTCACCGCGCCGCGCGGCGCCGAGTCCGTGGACCCGGCCACGCTGCCGGTCCGGCCCGGCGAGGACCCGTGGACCACCGAGGAGGTCCACGAGCTGCACGACGAGCTGATCAGCGACCTCGACCGGCTCCGGAACGAGATCGACGCCGCCGAGGCGGCCATCTCCGGTCTGATGCGCGACTCCAACGACGGAGCCGGCGACGACCAGGTGGACGCCGGTACGAAGAACATCTCGCGGGAGAGCGAGCTGGCGCTCGCGAACAACGCGCGGGACAGCCTGGCCCAGACCGAGCGCGCGCTGGAGCGGCTGGAGGGCGTCGGCTTCGGCACCTGCGAGTCCTGCGGGCAGGCCATCGGCAAGGCCCGGATGCAGGCCTTCCCCAGGGCGACGCTCTGCGTGCAGTGCAAGGCCAAGCAGGAACGCCGCTGAACCGGGCCACCGGAGCGACGCGGGGGGTCGGGCTTGCCGTACGCTCGACCCCGTAACGTCGCCTGAGCAACGTCGCCTGACGCGTTCGTGAACGCGGGCAGGTCATCACCGGCCCACCACCCTCCCCCTCCTGCGGACCGGGGGAGCTCCATCGGCAGCGGAGCGGATCATCAGTACGCAAGGTTCCCCCCAGACCCGGGACGACGCCGTCCCGTCCCCCGCCGATGCCGTGGAGGTGCCCGTGGCCGAGCCGACCGGGGCGTCCGTGGACGACGCGGCGGCCGAGAAGCCCAAGGGCCCGCGCCGGGTCGGCGTGCTGCTGGTCGTCGCGGTGCTCGCCTTCCTGATCGACCTGGGCAGCAAGCTGCTGGTGGTCGCCCGGCTGGAGAACCACGCGGCGATCAAGGTGATCGGGGACGTGGTCACCTTCCAGGTGATCCGCAACTCGGGCGCGGCCTTCGGGATGGGGCAGGCGCTGACCGTCGTCTTCACGATGATCGCCTCCGCCGTCATCGTGGTGATCTGGCGGATCGCCCGCCGCCTGTACAGCCTGCCCTGGGCGATCGCGCTCGGGCTGCTGCTCGGCGGGGCGCTCGGCAACCTCACCGACCGGCTGTTCCGCGCGCCCGGCGTCTTCCGCGGGCACGTGGTGGACTTCATCTCCGTCCAGCACTTCGCGGTCTTCAACCTCGCGGACTCGGCGATCGTCTGCGGCGGGATCCTGGTCGTACTGCTCTCCTTCCGGGGCAGCAACCCGGACGGGACCGTCCACCAGCAGGCCGACAAGGCCGAGAAGACGGAACGGCCCGAGAAGTAGCCCCGGGCACCGGCGGGCGGGGGAGGGCCGCGGGTTCCGGCATACTCGTACGGGTGAGTACCGCAGCGCAGATCCGCAGCCTCCCCGTACCCGACGGCCTGGAGGGCGAGCGCCTCGACGCCGCCCTGGCCCGGATGTTCGGCTTCTCCCGGACCAAGGCCGCCGAGCTGGCCGCCGACGGCAAGGTGACGCTCGACGGCGCCGTGGCCGGCAAGTCGGACCGGGTGACCGCCGGCTCCTGGCTGGAGGTCGAGATCCCGGCCCCCGCCGCACCCGTGCGGATCGTCGCCGAGGCCGTCGAGGGCATGCGCATCGTCCACGACGACGAGGACATCGTGCTGGTCGACAAGCCGGTCGGCGTCGCCGCGCACCCCAGCCCGGGCTGGACCGGCCCCACCGTGATCGGCGGGCTGGCCGCGGCCGGGTATCGGATCTCCACCTCGGGCGCCGCCGAGCGCCAGGGCATCGTGCACCGGCTGGACGTCGGCACCTCCGGGCTGATGGTGGTCGCCAAGTCCGAGCGCGCCTACACCGACCTCAAGCGGCAGTTCCACGACCGGATCACCGAGAAGCGGTACCACACCCTGGTGCAGGGCCACCCGGACCCGATGAGCGGGACGGTGGACGCGCCGATCGGGCGGCACCCCAGCTCGGACTGGAAGTGGGCCGTCACCCGGGAGGGCAAGCCGTCCGTCACCCACTACGACCTGATCGAGGCGTACCGCGCCGCCTCGCTGCTGGCGATCAAGCTGGAGACCGGGCGCACCCACCAGATCCGCGTCCACATGTCCGCGCTGCGCCACCCCTGCGTGGGCGACCTGACGTACGGCGCCGATCCGACGCTGGCCAAGCGGCTGGGCCTGACCCGGCAGTGGCTGCACGCGGTGTCGCTCGGCTTCGAGCACCCGGCGGACGGGCAGTGGGTCGAGTTCTCCAGCGAGTACCCGGCGGACCTGGAGAAGGCGCTGGACATCATCGCGGCGGAGAGCTGAGTGGCGGCCGCGACCATCCGGATCGCCGAGGCGGACGCCGACCTGGAGCTGGTCCGGGCCGTCCGGCGCGAGGTGTTCGTCGTCGAGCAGAACGTGCCGGAGGAGCTGGAGTACGACGAGTACGACGCGACCTCGGTGCACCTGCTGGCCGTCGGGGCCGACGGGGCCGCGCTGGGCACCGGGCGGCTGATCTTCGGTGAGCAGGCGCGCGAGCTGACCGGCGGCGTCGAAGGGCGCGTGCTGCTCGGACGGCTCGCCGTCGTGGCGGCGGCCCGGGGGACGGGGCTGGGCGCGGAGCTCGTGCGGGCGATCGAGGCCGCGGGCGCCGAGCGCGGGGGTGCCGAGGTCGAGCTGCACGCGCAGGTGCGGGCGCTCGGGTTCTACGAGCGGCTGGGGTACGTGGCCGAGGGGCCGGTGTACGACGATGCGGGGATTCCGCACCGGACGATGACGCGGGTGCTCTGAGGACCTGGCCGGCGGACGGCTGGTCGCGCGGTTCCCCGCGTCCCCCTCGGGGCGCGGGGAACTCCCGTTCCCGGGGGAGGGCGCGGGTCAGGTGTCGGTGGTGCGCAGGCGCGGGAGGGCGTGGGGGTGCTCGTCGCGCAGGTGGGCGATGAGCTGTTCGCGGATGTCGAAGCGGAGCCGGGCGGCGTCGTCCGGGGTGCGGGCGGTCATGGTGGCGCGGACGACGATGGTGCTGGGCGTGGTGTCGGTGACCTGGAGGGCCCACTCGTCGCCGTCCCAGAGCGGGTGCCGGTCCAGACGGGCGCGCAGGACGGCACGCAGCTCGTCCACCCGGGTGCTGTGGTCGAGGTGGAGCAGCACGGCGGCGAGCAGGCCGGGGTCGCGGCGGGTCCAGTTCTCGAAGGGCTTGTTGACGAAGTACGAGACCGGGACGACCAGTCGGCGGTAGTCCCAGAGCCGGACCACCAGGTAGGTGAGGGTGATCTCCTCGACGGTGCCCTGCTGGCCGTCCACCACCACGGTGTCGCCGATCCGGACGGTGTCGCTGAAGGCGATCTGGAGGCCGGCGAAGAAGTTGCCCAGGGTGCTCTGGGCGGCGATGCCGGCCACGATGCCGATGATGCCCGCCGAGGCGAGCAGGCTGGCGCCGATGGTGCGCATGGCGGAGAAGGTCAGCAGCATCACGGCCACCGTGACCACGACGATCAGCGCGCTGACCACCCGGCGGAGCATGCCGACCTGCGTGCGCACCCGCTGGACCCGGGACGGGTCGTCGACGCGGGACTCGTAGCGGCTGAGCACGGCCCCCAGGAGGGCGGCCACCACGCGGACGGTGAGCCAGCCCAGCGAGGCGACCAGGAACAGCTGGAGCAGGTGCTGGGCGTCGGCGCCGCCCTTCAGGTGGAAGACCCGTTCGAGCGGCCGGGCGGCGAGCAGCAGGGCCGACACCACGGAGAGCTGGAGCGGGATCCGGCAGCGGCGGAGCAGTGGCCAGACCGGTGCCGAGGGGTCGCGGGCGGCGATCCGCTGGAGGGCCTGGTCGACGATCCAGCCGATCGCCAGGGTGGCGGCGACGGTGGCGAGCAGCGAGATCAGCGGCCAGGGCATGGGCCGTACGATACTCGGGCGCAGTGGGGCGAACCGGGCGAAAGGGGGTGGCGGCCTTATCGGACGCCTACCCGGACGGCGGATACGATCAGCGCCCATGGAGTTCGGTGGGGCATGGCGTCGCTGGCGCGCCCGGGGAACAACGGTCAGACGCAGGCTGCTGGCCGGGGCGGTGGCCCTGGTGGCGGTGGCCGCGGCCGGCACCGCGACGGTGGCGTCCGGCGGTGAGCGGACGGTCCATCAGGAGGACCGTTTCCTCAGCATGCCGGAGACGCCCGGCAGCGCCCAGCAGATCCAGCTGGACACCTCCTTCTTCACCACCGACGGCGGTCCGCGCCCGGCGGTGCTGCTGGCGCACGGCTTCGGCGGCTCCAAGGAGGGCGAGCGCGAGCGCGCCGAGCAGCTGGCCCGGCAGGGGTACGCGGTGCTGACCTGGTCGGCGCGCGGCTTCGGACACTCGGGCGGGAAGATCGGGCTGAACGCGCCGGACCGCGAGGTCGAGGACGTCAGGCACCTGGTGGACTGGCTGGCCCAGCGCCCCGAGGTGCAGCTGGACACCACCGGCGACCCGAGGGTCGGCATCACCGGCGCCTCGTACGGCGGCGCGGTCTCGCTGCTGGCCTCCGCGTACGACCACCGGATCGACGCCGTCGCCACCCGGATCACCTGGTGGAACCTGGCCGACGCGCTGTTCCCGCAGGGCGTCCAGGGCTCCGGCGCGGTGGACGGCGTGTTCAAGAAACTGTGGGCCGGGATCTTCTTCACCACCGGCTCGGCCGGAGACCTCGGGCCCTCCGGCGAGGCGCCGCGGGAGAGCGGCGGGCCGAAGCCGGCCGCGGACGCGCCGGTCGGCTGCGGTCGGTTCCTGGAGTCGCTCTGCGGGATGTACGACCGGGTCGCCACCGCCGGGCACGCCGATCCGGAGGCCGTCGCGCTGCTGGAGCGCTCCAGCCCGTCCTCGGTGGCGGCGCAGCTCAAGGCGCCCACGCTGGTGGTGCAGGGGCAGCAGGACTCGCTGTTCCCGCTGGACCAGGGCGACCGCATCGCCCAGGCGGTGGCCGCCAACGGCGCGCCGGTGGCGGTGGACTGGTTCGCCGGCGGGCACGACGGCGGGACGGACACCAGCGCGCGGGTCGACGACCGGGTGACGGCCTGGTTCGATCACCACCTGAAGGGCCAGGGGGGCGACACCGGCGCCGCGTTCCGGGTCACCCGCACCGGCGGAGTCGACTCGACCGGCTTCCAGGCCGTGCTGCGCGGAGCCGGCGCCGACCGCTACCCGGGGCTGGGCGGAACCGGCTCGCGCACCGTCGAGCTGGCGGGCGGCGAGCAGACCCTCGCCAACCCGCCCGGCGGCGCACCGCCCGGGATCTCGACCCTGCCGGGCGTCGGAGCGCTCAGCCAGGCCGCCTCGCTCGGCGCCGGGCTCTCCCTGGACTTCCCCGGGCAGAACGCCGCCTTCGACTCGGCGCCGCTGGACACCCCGCTGCACCTGACCGGACAGCCGACCGTGCCGCTGCGGGTGACCGCGGACCGGCCGGACGCCGTGCTGTTCGCGAAGCTGTACGACGTCGGGCCGGACGGCAAGGCGGTGCTGCCCCAGCAGCTCGCCGCCCCGCTGCGGGTCACCGGCGCGGACGCCGGGCGGACCGTCACGGTGGCGCTGCCGACCGTCGACCACACCTTCCCGGCCGGGCACCGGGTGCGGCTGGTGCTGGCGAGCACCGACCTCGCCTACGCCTCGCCGGTCAAGCCGGCCACCTACCGGGTGGCGCCGGCCGGGGCGCTCACCGTGCCGACCGTCGAGGAACTGGTCACCGAGGCGGCGCCGCTGCCCTCGCGCACCTGGCTGCTGCCGGTGATCGCCGTCCTGGTGGCCGCCGCCCTGGTGCTGGCACCGCGCCTGCGCCGCCGCCGGGCCGCCGCCGGGCCCGACTTCGACCCGGAGCTGGCCGCGGTGCCGCTGCGGATCAGCGGGCTGACCAAGCGCTACAAGGGCGCCCAGGACCGCTACGCCGTACGGGAGCTGGGCTTCCGGGTGGAGCAGGGGCAGGTGCTCGGACTGCTCGGGCCGAACGGCGCGGGCAAGACCACCACGCTGCGGATGCTGATGGGACTCATCCGGCCGGACGCCGGGGAGATCCGGATCTTCGGGCACCTGGTGCGGCCCGGCGCGCCCGTGCTGTCGCGGGTCGGGGCGTTCGTGGAGGGCGCGGGCTTCCTGCCGCACCTCACCGGGCGGGCCAACCTGCGGCTGTACTGGCAGGCGACCGGACGGCCGGAGGCCGACGCCCGCTTCGACGAGGCGCTGGCCATCGCCGGGCTCGGCGAGGCGCTGGACCGCGCGGTGCGGACGTACTCGCAGGGCATGCGGCAGCGGCTGGCGATCGCGCAGGCGATGCTCGGGATGCCGGACCTGCTGATCCTGGACGAGCCGACCAACGGGCTGGACCCGCCGCAGATCCGCGAGATGCGCGAGGTGATGATCCGCTACGCGGCCGGCGGGCGGACCGTGATCGTGTCGAGCCACCTGCTGTCCGAGGTCGAGCAGAGCTGTACGGACCTGGTGGTGATGGACCGCGGGCAGCTGGTCACGGCCGGCCCGGTCGGGGACATCGTGGGCGCCGGCGAACTGCTGATGATCGGCGTCGCCGGCCCGTACGACCCGGTGCCGGTGGTCGAGAAGGTGGCCGCGCTGGCCGGGGTCGGCTCGGTGGAGGCCGTCGACGGCGGCCTGCTGGTGCGCCTGGACGGACTGGCGGCCAGCGCGCTGCTGGCCGAACTGGTGCGGCTGGAGGTGCCGGTGGAGAGCGTCGGGCCGCAGCGGCGCCTGGAGGACGCGTTCCTGTCGTTGATCGGAGGTGGAGCGTGAGCGTCGTCCCGACGGAGCACGCCGAGGCGAAGGACCGCGCCGTGTCGATGGACCACGCCGCGGGGTACCGGGCGAGCCGGACGCTGCCGCTGTGGGTGGAGGCGATGCGGCAGCTGCGCCGGCGCCGCACGCTGGTGATCGGCGCGGTGCTGGCCGCCATGCCGTTCGTCATCCTGGCCGCGTTCCAGATCGGTGGCACCCCGGGCCGTCCGGGGCGGACCACCTTCATCGAGCTGGCCACCGCCTCGGGGGCCAACTTCGCGGTCACCATGCTGTTCGTCGGCACCGGCTTCCTGCTGGTCATCCCGGTCGCGCTGTTCTGCGGGGACACCGTCGCCTCCGAGGCCAGCTGGTCCTCGCTGCGCTACCTGCTGGCCGCACCGGTGCCCCGGGCCCGGCTGCTGGCCCGCAAGTTCGCCGTCGGGCTGGCGTTCTCGGCGGCGGCGGTGGTGATGCTGCCCGCGATCGGGCTGGTCGTCGGCACGGCCGCGTACGGCTGGGGGGACCTCAAGCTGCCCGCCGGGGTCAGCCTGCCGGCCGGGCAGGCGCTGCCCCGGATCGCCGTCGCGGTGGCCTTCGTCTTCCTCAGCGAGCTCGTGATCGCGGCGCTCGCCTTCTGGCTCTCCACCGCGACGGACGCGCCGCTGGGCGCGGTCGGCGGCGCGGTGTTCGCCTCGATCATCACCGGGGTGCTGGACGCCGTCACCGCGCTGGGCGACCTGCGGGAGTGGCTGCCGGCGCACTGGCAGTACTCCTGGGCGGACGCGCTGCAGCCGCAGCTGGAGTGGGGCGGCATGGTGCAGGGCGTCTCGCTGTCGCTCTCGTACGCGGTGGTGCTGCTGGCGCTGGCGTTCCGGGGGTTCGCGCGCAAGGACGTGGTGTCGTAGGCGCGGTGGCGTGGGCGCCGCGGTCGTGCCGGCGTGGGCGTGGGTGCCGTCGGCGTGGGTGCCGCAGGCGCGGTGGCGTGGGCGTGCGGTGGGGCACCGGCGGGGCATGCGGGATCATGGGTGGGTAGCTGACCTCCCTGGTGAAGGACCCGAACCGTGGCCCAGATCGTCCTCTTCCACTCCGCCTACGGGCTGCGCCCCGCCGTGCACGCCGCCGCCGAGCGGCTGCGCGCCGCCGGGCACACCGTGCACACACCGGACCTGTTCGACGGGCGGACCTTCGAGTCCGTCGAGGAGGCGCAGGAGTTCCAGGAGGAGCTCGGCGGCCGTGACGAGCTGCTGCGGCGGGCGGTGACGGCGGCCGCGCCGGTGTCCGAGGGCGGGCTGGTGTACGCCGGGTTCTCGCTCGGCGGCGCGGTGGCGCAGAACCTGGCGCTGGCCGACGAGAAGGCCCGCGGGCTGCTGCTCCTGCACGGCACCTCCGACCTGCGGGAGGACGCGGCCACCGAGATCCCGGTGCAGCTGCACATCGCGGAGCCGGACCCGTTCGAGCCGGAGGACTGGCTGAACGCCTGGTACCTGCGGATGCGGCGGGCCGGGGCCGAGGTGGAGGTGCACCGCTACCAGGGCGCCGGGCACCTGTTCACCGACCCGGAGCTGCCGGACTACGACGAGGAGGCGGCCGAGCGGGCCTGGGCGGCGTCGCTGGACTTCCTCGCGGAGCTGGACGGCTGAGAGGGCCGTCGCGAGCGCCGTCCGGTCCGGGGCGGGACGTACGCGGAAGCCGTGAGGGCCATGAAGGCCGTGAAGGCCGTGGCGGTCGTGGAGGCCGGGTCGAGGCGGGTGCCTCGGCCCGGCCTCCGGCGTTTCCGGGGGCGTTCCGCCTGGTCACCGAGGGGCTGGTGGGGCTCGTGGTACGGGTGTGAACGGGTGTGACGAAGCCTCCGGGGGACGCCCGGGAGGCGGCGGCGGAGCCGAAGGCGCCGGTGATGGCCAGGTCGGCGGCGGTCTCGGCGTTCGGCGTGTTCCTCGTCCTCGGTGTGCTCACCGCCTCGCTCACCGCCTCGCTCGGCGCCTCGCTCCCCTTCCTGCGGGAACGTTTCGGCGCCGAGCACGAGGTCGGGCGGGTGGTCTCCGCGTACAACCTCGGCGCGCTCGCGGCGACCGTCTGCATCGGGCTGCTCGGGCGGCGGCTGAACGTCCGGGCGGCGCCGCCCGTCCTGCTCGCCGTCTTCGCGGCGGGCGCGGCCGGGATGGCGGCGAGCCCCGGATGGGGCGCCTACCTCGGCTGCGCGGCGGTCACCGGCATCGGCTACGGCGGGCTGGCGCTCACCCTCAACACGGCGTTCGCGCGCGGATTCGCGGGCAACAGCGTGGTGATGGTCAACCGGCTCAACGCCGTCTTCGGGATCGGCGCGATGCTGGGCCCGCTGGCCGCCGGGGCCGTCGGGCACGCGGACATCCGGCTGCTGGCCCTGGCGGCGGCGGTGTGCGCGCTGCCCTGCTTCCTGGTCGGACGGGCGGGGGCGGTGCTCGCCGTCCCCGAGGCCGAGTCGGGGCCGCGGGGCGGTCGACGCGTGCGGGTCGGGCTGGGGCTGCTGCCGTTCCTGCTGGTGGGCCTGGTGTACGCGGGCATGGAGACCAGCATCGGTACCTGGCAGTCGACCCAACTGGTGCGCGACGGCTGGAGCACCCAGGCGGCGACCACGGCGGCCTCGGGGTTCTGGGCCGGGATGGCGATCGGGCGCCTGGTCGTCCCGCAGCTGACCAGACGACTGCCGGGCCGCACCACCCTGCCGGGGTACCTGGCGGCAGCCCTCGCGGCGCTGCTGCTGGCCGCCGTGCCGCACCTCGCCGTGGTGGCCTACCCGCTGGCCGGGCTGGCGATGGCGCCGGTGCTGCCGACCCTGATCGCCTGGGTCTCCGGTGTCGCGGACGTCCCGCAGCAGGCGACCTCCGTGCTGACGCTCTGCTGCATGCTGGGCAACGCCGTGGTGCCGTCGGTGGTGGGGCGCTCGGCGGGTCGGGCGGGGCGGTGGTGATCCCGCTGGTGCTGGCCGGGGCCTGCCTGCTCTGCCTCGGGCTCGCGGTGTGGCTGCGGGCGGTTCGGCGGTAGGGGCGGCCGGGGAGGCCTGCTGCCCGCCCGCCCGCCCCGCCCGGATCGGAGTTCGGGCGGGCGGTGCGGGACGGCGCGGGGAGCCCGGGGCGGAGCGGCTCGGGTCGAAGTGGCCCGGCTCAGAGCGGCCGGGGCTTGATCATGGCGAAGGGGGCGCCCTGCGGGTCGGCGACCACGGCCATCCGGCCGGCCATCATGTCGAAGGGCGGCGCGAGGACGGTGCCGTTGCGCTTGACCAGGGCGTCCACGGTGGAGTCGACGTCGTCCACCGAGAAGTACGTCAGCCAGTGCGCCGGCGTGCCGGGCGGGTCGTTGGCGAGCAGGGTGGCGCCGCCCACGGTCCGGCCGCCGACCCGGAGCTCCCAGTACGCGTCCGCGCCGTCCAGGGGCTCGATCTCGATGCCGAACGCCTCGCCGTAGAAGGCGGTGGCAGCCTGGATGTCGCCGGTGTGCAGCTCGTTCCAGGTCAGTGCGCCGGCCTCGTTGACGACCCTCGCGCCGGAGAACGCGCCCGGCTGCCAGACGCCGAACACCGCGCCCTGCGGGTCGGCGGCGACCAGCATCCGGCCCAGGTCGCCGACGTCGACGGTCGGGACGATCAGGGTGCCGCCGGCGGCGACGATCGCGTCCTGGGTGGCCTGGGCGTCGGTGCTGGCCAGGTAGCTGGTCCAGACGGTCGGAGGCTCCGGCATCCCCTCGGGAGCCACCGCCGGGCCGATGCCGGCCGCCGCCCTGCCGTCGAGCTCGCAGACCGCGTACCCGCCGAACTCGGCCGGGCCGGGCTGGCCCTGCCAGCCGAAGAGGTCGCGGTAGAAGTCCAGTGCGGCCTGCTGGTCCTTGGCCATCAGATCGACCCAGCACGGGGTGCCGGTCGCGTACGGGGTGGTGACTTCGGGCATGCTCGCCTCTTTTCGGTGCGGTCCTGGTGGGGCCGGTGGGGTCTGGGGGTCTGGTGGGGCCCTTGCCAGTCACCCTTTCGCCGCTGCCGGGCATCCGCCACTCGGCGGACCCCTGCGGGTGGCAGGGGCTGCCGTGGAGTGAGGGTGGCTGGTGGTGACCCTTGGGGGCGGTCGGGTCGTGCGTGCACAGGAAGTCGGATGGGCGACTCTGCTGGCGAAGTCGTTCGGGGCGCCTCCGCCGGCCCCGCCGCCCGACGAGGACGCCTGACGGGAACGTCTGACCCCGCCAGCCCCCGCCGCCCGCGCGCCGGGGGCTGCGGCACGATGGACCCCATGCACAGCGACCACTATGCGCCGCCGACCACCCTCCTCGGCCTCCTCCAGCGCGGCCGGGGCCAGGGCGCGCTGCTCGCGGCCGAGGACCCGGCCTCGGCCGCCGACCTGGTCCACGGCTGCATCCGCTGGGACTGGCGCTGGGACTCGCAGGTGGACGACCGACACCTCTACCTGGCCCGGCTGATCCGGGACCTGGAACTCCCGCTCGGGCCCGTCGTCGAGATGGCGACGGCCCGGGACGAGGACACCCGCGGCCGGGCCACCGGCGTGCTGGAACTGCTAGTGCTCGCCGGCTCGGCGGACGCCCGGGCAGCGCTGCCGGACTTCGTTCCGGAGGAGGACGAGCCGCCCGCGCGCCGCCGGGTGCGGCGGCCGGATCCGTACCCGGAGCGGGACAGCGCGGGCCTGCTGGCCCTGCTACGCGATCCGGCGGCGCCCGAGGGAGCCAAGGCCTCCGCTCTCGTGGCCCTCTCGCTCCGCTCGCCCGAGCCCGCTCTGCTCCCCCTGGTGCCCGAGCTCGGTGCCGCCGACGGCACCCGACCGCTGCCGCTGCTGGGCAGGGCCGTCGACCGGCTGGCCGAGCAGGCCGTGCCGGCGGCCCGGGAGTGGGCGGCCTCGGAGCAGGCGTGGCTGGCCGGGATCGGCTTCGGTGTGCTGGCCGCCCACGGTGACGAGGGCGACATCCCGGTCCTGGTCGCCGAGTTGGAGCGGTGCTGGGTGGAACGGTCCTGGTGCGGCCCGGACGATCTCGCGCGCGGCCTGGCGCGCTTCGGCCCGAAGGCCGCCGACGCCGTCTCCCTGCTGCGCCGCTTCTGGCTCTGCACTCCGCATTCGTACGAGCGCGCCGACTATCTGGAGGCGCTGGTGGCGATGGGGGCCGCAGGCACGGCCGAGGCGTTTGCCGAGTCGCTGTGGGACTGTGAAGCCGGAGCGCGCCTGCTCGGCGTCGCCCACGCTCCCGACCGGCCCGAGGTGTGGGCCCGCCTGGCCTGCCTCCGCGACGATCCCATGGAGGAGCCGCAGGTCCGCGAGGCCGCCGGGGCGCGGCTCGTGGGACGGTGCGAGCCGTGACGGGCCAGGCGTACGCGCCGGTGGACACCCTCCTCGGCCTCCTCCAGCGCGGCCGGGGTCTGGGAGCGTTGCAGGCAGCCGAGGATCCCGCCGCTGTCGCGGACGCCGTCCACGCCTGCCTCCGTACGGACTGGCGCTGGGACCGGCTGGTCGACGAGCACCGCGTCCACCTCGCCCGGCTCCTGCGGGACCTGGCCCTGCCGCTCGCTCCGGTGGCCGACGCCCTGGCCACCACGGAGGACGGCCACGACGCCGAGGAGATCGCAGGGATCCTCGAACTGCTGGCGCTGTCCGGCTCCGCCGAGGCGCGGGACGTCCTGCGGGCGTACGTCCGCGAGGGCGAGCACTGGGTGTCCGTCCTGGAGTCCGTGTCCGCGCGCTGGCCGGTGGAGTGGTGGGAGGACCTCGGCGACGTCGCGCGGGCCCGCCTCGGCGCCGACGACGACCCGACGCCCTGGGCGAAGGCGTGGGAGCACTGGGGCGTCTCGATCCCGACTCCCGAGCGCGCGCCCCGGCGGCCGCCCGCGCCGGCCGGGCTGACGAACGCGGAACTCCTGGAGGTCGTCGCCGACCCGGCCTCGTCGGAGGAGCGCAGGACGGACGCCCTGTACGTCCTCTACCACCACCGTGACCCGGAGCCCGGCCTCGTCCCGTTGGCCCCCTCGCTCGGGCCTCCCGGCCCTTCGAGGGGGCTAGAGTGGACGCGTGAACGTGTGAGTGGTGGTCCGGGCCCCGAGAGGTGCTCCGGGCCACATCCATTTCCAGGGGCATCCCCTGTGACCTGCACGTTCGCCGGCCCACCCGACCAGCACCAGAGCCTCCGGAGGCCCCGCCTTGAGCGACCAGCCGTTCGCGCATCTGCACGTCCACACCGAGTACTCGATGCTGGACGGTGCCGCCCGGCTGAAGCAGATGTTCAAGGAGGTCGAGCGCCTCGGCCAGACCCACGTGGCCATGACCGACCACGGCAACATGTACGGCGCCGCCGAGTTCCACAAGCAGGCCACCGCCGCCGGCATCACCCCCGTCATCGGCATCGAGGCGTACGTCGCCCCGGAGTCCCGCTCCAACACCAAGCGCATCCTGTGGGGCCAGCCGCACCAGAAGCGGGACGACGTCTCCGCGTCCGGCGCGTACACCCACAAGACCATCTGGGCCCGGAACAAGGAGGGCCTGCACAACCTCTTCAAGCTGACCTCGCGCTCCTACGCCGAGGGCTGGCTCGTGAAGTGGCCCCGGATGGACAAGGAGCTGATCTCCGAGCTCTCCGGCGGTCTGATGGCCACCACCGGCTGCCCCTCCGGCGAGGTGCAGACCCGGCTGCGCCTCGGCCAGTTCGACGAGGCCCTGAAGTCCGCCGCCGACTACCAGGACATCTTCGGCAAGGAGAACTACTTCCTGGAGCTGATGGACCACGGCCTCGACATCGAGAAGCGGGTCCGCGACGGGCTGCTGGAGATCAGCAGGAAGCTCGGCATCCCCCCGGTCGTCACCAACGACTCGCACTACACCACCGAGGCCGACGCCGGCGCGCACGACCTGCTGCTCTGCGTGCAGACCGGCAAGAACCTCTCCGACCCGGACCGCTTCCGGTTCGACGGCACCGGCTACTACATCAAGTCGGCCGCCGAGATGTACGCCCTCGACTCCTCGGACGCCTGGCAGGAGGGCTGCCGCAACAGCCAGCTCCTCGTCGCCTCCCGGGTCGACACCGAGGGCATGTTCAAGTTCAGGAACCTCATGCCCCGGTTCCCCATCCCGGAGGGCTTCGAGTCCGAGGCGGACTTCTTCAAGTCCAAGGTCTGGGAGGGCATGGACTGGCGCTTCCCGGGCGGGTACGACGAGGAGCACAAGAAGCTCGCCGAGTACGAGATGGACACCATCATCCAGATGGGGTTCCCGGCGTACTTCCTCGTGGTCGCCGACTTCATCATGTGGGCCAAGAGCCAGGGCATCGCGGTGGGCCCCGGCCGTGGTTCGGCGGCCGGCTCGCTGGTCGCGTACGCGATGGGCATCACCGACCTCGACCCCATCCCGCACGGCCTGATCTTCGAGCGCTTCCTCAACCCCGAGCGCATCTCCATGCCCGATGTCGACATCGACTTCGACGAGCGCCGGCGCGGTGACGTGATCCGCTACGTGACGGAGAAGTGGGGATCCGACAAGGTCGCCATGATCGTCACGTACGGCACCATCAAGGCGAAGGCCGCCATCAAGGACTCCTCGCGCGTCCTCGGCTACCCGTACGCGATGGGCGACCGGATCACCAAGGCGATGCCGCCGGACGTCATGGGCAAGGGCATCCCGCTCTCCGGCATCACCGACTCCTCGCACCCGCGCTACAGCGAGGCGGGCGAGATCCGGGGGCTGTACGAGACCGACCCGGACGTCCGGAAGGTCATCGACACCGCGCGCGGCATCGAGGGCCTGATCCGCCAGCCCGGTGTGCACGCCGCCGGCGTCATCATGTCCGCCGAGCCGCTGACCGACCACATCCCGGTCTGGACCCGGCACACCGACGGCGTCACCATCACGCAGTTCGACTACCCGACTTGTGAGGGCCTCGGCCTCCTCAAGATGGACTTCCTCGGCCTGCGCAACCTGACGATCATGGACGACGCCGTCAAGGCGATCGAGAAGAACAAGGGCATCAAGATCAACCTGCTTGATCTGCCCCTGGACGACAAGCCGACGTACGAACTGCTGGCGCGAGGCGACACGCTCGGCGTGTTCCAGCTCGACGGCGGGCCGATGCGCTCGCTGCTGCGCCTGATGAAGCCCGACAACTTCGAGGACATCTCCGCCGTCCTGGCGCTGTACCGACCCGGCCCGATGGGCGTCAACTCCCATACGAACTACGCGCTGCGCAAGAACGGCCAGCAGGAGATCACCCCGATCCACCCGGAGCTGGAGAAGCCCCTGGAGGAGGTGCTCCGGCCGACGTACGGCCTGATCGTCTACCAGGAGCAGGTGCAGAAGGCCGCGCAGATCCTCGCCGGGTACTCGCTCGGCCAGGCGGACCTGCTGCGCCGGGCGATGGGCAAGAAGAAGAAGGAGATCCTGGAGGCGGAGTTCGTCCCCTTCCAGAAGGGCTGCCGCGAGCGGGGCTACTCCGACGCGGCCATCCAGGCCGTGTGGGACGTCCTCGTCCCCTTCTCCGGCTACGCGTTCAACAAAGCGCACACCGCCGGGTACGGGCTGGTCTCGTACTGGACGGCCTACCTCAAGGCCAACTTCCCGGCCGAGTACATGTCCGGGCTGCTCACCTCCGTCAAGGACGACAAGGACAAGTCCGCGGTCTACCTCAACGAGTGCCGCAAGATGGGCATCCAGGTGCTGCCGCCGGACGTCAACGAGTCGGACTCGGACTTCACCCCGCACGGTGACACCCTGGTCCGGTTCGGCCTGACCGCCATCCGCAACGTCGGTGGGCCGGTGGTCGATTCGATGATCCGGACCCGGAAGGCGAAGGGGAAGTTCGCGTCCTTCCCCGACTTCCTGGACAAGGTGGAGTCGGTGGTCTGCAACAAGCGGACCGTCGAATCGCTGATCAAGGCCGGCGCCTTCGACTCGATGGGGCACACCCGCAAGGGCCTCAGCGCGCAGTTCGAGCCGATGATCGACAACGTCGTCGGCGTGAAGCGCAAGGAGGCCGAGGGGCAGTTCGACCTCTTCGGCGGCGACGCCACCGCGGACGAGCCGAGCTTCGGCCTGGACGTCGTCTTCTCCGAGGAGGAGTGGGAGAAGTCCTTCCTGCTCACCCAGGAGCGGGAGATGCTCGGCCTGTACGTCTCCTCGCACCCGCTGCACGGCATCGAGCACGTGCTCGCCGACAAGGCGGACTGCGCGGTCGCGGACCTCGCGGAGCGGCCGGACGGGACGATCGTCACCATCGGCGGCATCATCTCGGGCCTCCAGCGGAAGATGACCAAGCAGGGCAACGCGTGGGCCATCGCGACCGTCGAGGACCTGGCGGGCTCGATCGACTGCATGTTCTTCCCGGCCAGCTACCAGCTGGTGTCCTCCCAACTGGTCGAGGACGCCGTCGTCTTCGTGCGCGGCAAGTTGGACAAGCGGGAGGACGTGCCGCGGCTGATGGGGATGGAACTGTCCGTCCCCGACCTGTCGAACGCGCACGCCGAGGCGCCGATCGTCATCAACATCCCGAGCGGGAAGGTCACCCCGCCGCTGGTGGCCCGGCTCGGCGAGGTGCTGGGGAGCCACCGCGGCACCACCGAGGTGCGGGTGCGGCTGGAGAGCCGCGACAAGACCACGGTGCTGCGGCTGGACCGGCACCGGGTGAAGTCGGACCCGGCGCTGTTCGGGGACCTGAAGCAGTTGCTCGGGCCGAGCTGTCTGGCGGGCTAGGACGCGGGCCGAGGCCCGGGGTGCCCGCCGTGGTGGGCGCTCCGGGCCTTTCGCGTCCGGGGGAGGGGGTCCGTCAGGTGCCGGTACCCAGGGCCGCGGGGACGGCCGTGTGCAGGGCGGAGACGAAGGCGGAGATGGCCGGGTGGGAGCCGGCGCCGGCGCGGAAGGCGGCGCGGGTGCGGCGGTACATCGGCAGGCGGGTGAGGACGACGCCGGGCGGGCACCCCGTCGTGCCCAGCTGGGGGACCAGGGCGACGCCCTGACCGGCGGCCACCAGCGCCAGCACGGTGGTGAAGTCGTCGATCTGGTGCCGGATGCGGGGCGCGAAGCCCGCCGCCTCGCAGGCGCGGACGGCCATGGTGTGGCAGAGCGTGTCGGGCGGGGACATGATCCACGGCGCGCCGCGCTGCTCGGCGACGGTGCCGGGGGTGCGGGCGGCCAGGTACATGGGCTCGGTGAAGACCGGGCGGGTCACCGCCAGGCCCGGCTCCGGGTCGGTCGGGACGAGGTCGTACTCGTGCACCAGTGCCACGTCCAGCTCGCCCGCCCGCAGCGCCGCGCCGACGGCCGCCGGGTCCACCTCGGTGACCATCGGCTCCAGCCCCGGGTGCCAGCCGGCCAGTTCGGCGAGCACCCCCGGGATGATCGCCCGGGCCGCCGACGGGTAGGTGCCGATCCGCAGCGGGCCGGCCAACCCCCGCTTGGCCTGGGCGAGTTCGGCCCCGGCCTGCTCCAGCAGGGCGAGCACCGCCTCGGCGTGCCGGACGAGGCCCAGCCCGGCCGGGGTGAGGGTGACCCGCCGCCCGGTGCGCTCCAGCAGCGGGACGCCCGCCTCCTTCTCCAGGACGGACAGCTGCTGGGACACCGCCGAAGGGCTGAAGGAGAGCGCCTCGGCGACGGCCGCGATGGTGCCGAGGTGGGCGAGTTCGCGCAGCAGGCGCAGGCGTCGGACGTCCAGCATCCGTCCAGACTAGGGCCTGTTCGGGGCGAGCATCGGCTCAGCTTACGAGAAGCGTCGGAAATGTGAACTGGACCTGGGCGATCGGCGACCGCAGGATCGTGGGCATGGAACTCAAGGGCATCCACGTCCCCCTGATCACCCCCTTCGCCGCCGACGGCTCCGTCGCCCTCGACGCGCTGGAGAAGCTCGCGCACGAGGTCCTGGACGCCGGGGCGGCCGGGCTGGTCGCGCTCGGGACCACCGGCGAGCCGGCCGCGCTGACCGCCGAGGAGCGGGACGCGGTGGTGGACGTCGCCGCGGCCGCCTGCGCGGCGCGCGGGGCGCAGTTGACCGTCGGCGCCTCCGGTGGCGACACCCGGAGCGTCGGCGAGGCGCTGGCCGCGCTCGGCGCGCGGGTGCCGCGGGCGGCGGCCCTGGTGACCACGCCGTCCTTCGTCCGGGCCGGCGAGGCCGGGACGGTCGCGCACTTCCGGGCGCTGGCCGCGAGCAGCCCGCTGCCGCTGGTCGTCTACCACATCCCGTACCGCACCGGGCAGCAGCTCTCCACCGCCGCGCTGCGCGAACTCGCCGCGATCGAGGGCGTGGTGGGCGTCAAGTACGCGACCGGCGGGCTGGACCAGACGGCGGCCGAGCTGCTCGCCGACACCCCCGAGGGCTTCGCCTTCCTCACCGGTGAGGACGCGTACCTGTCGCCGATGCTGGCGCTGGGCGCGGCCGGCGGCATCCTCGCCTCCGCGCACCTGGCGACCGCCCGGTTCGTCGAGCTGGCCGAGGCCTGGCAGGCCGGGGACGTGACGTGGGCGCGGGCGCTCGGGCACCGGCTGACCGGGCTGGCGCTGTCCGCCTTCACGGCGCCGAACCCGTCGGTGACCAAGGGCGTGCTGCACGCCCAGGGCCGCATTCCGACCCCGGACGTACGGCTGCCGCTGCTGCCGGCCGGGGAGGCGGAGGTCCGCGCCGCGCTGGCCCTCGCCAGTGGTCTGGACCACTAGGGCCCGTCCGGTCGGCCTCTCACACCGTGGAACACCAGGCCGCCCCACCCGCGTGACAAGGCATGATGGGCAGAGTGCGGCTGTGAACAGCACCATTCAGAGGAGTAGTCGGAGATGAAGATCGGCATTGTCGGTGCCACCGGCCAGGTCGGCGGCGTGGTCCGCGAGATCCTGGCGGAGCGCGCTGGTCGTGAAGGTGGACTGGGCCCGGTGGAGCAGCTGCGGCTGTTCGCCTCGGCCCGCTCGGCCGGGCGCACGCTGCCCTGGCAGGGCACCGAGGTCACCGTCGAGGACGCGGCCACGGCCGACTACACCGGCCTGGACATCGTGATCTTCTCGGCCGGCGGCTCGACCTCCAAGGCCCTGGCCCCCAAGGCCGCCGCGGCCGGTGCCGTCGTGATCGACAACTCCTCCGCCTGGCGCCGCGACCCCGAGGTCCCGCTGGTCGTCTCCGAGGTCAACCCGGAGGCCATCGCGGACCGCCCCAAGGGCATCATCGCCAACCCGAACTGCACCACCATGGCCGCCATGCCCGTGCTGCGCCCGCTGCACGAGGAGGCCGGCCTGGCCGCGCTCGTCGTCTCCACCTACCAGGCCGTCTCCGGCAGCGGTGTGGCCGGCGTCGCCGAGCTCCAGGACCAGGCCGCCAAGGTCGTGGACGGCGCCGCCGCGCTCGCCCACGACGGCCGGGCCGTCGAGTTCCCGGAGCCCAAGGTCTACCAGCGGCCGATCGCCTTCAACGTGGTGCCGCTGGCCGGCTCCGTCGTGGACGACGGCTCCAACGAGACCGACGAGGAGCAGAAGCTCCGCCACGAGAGCCGCAAGATCCTCGGCATCCCGGAGCTGAAGGTCGCCGGCACCTGCGTGCGCGTCCCGGTCTTCTCCGGCCACTCGCTGCAGATCAACGCCCGCTTCGAGCGCCCGATCAGCCCCGAGCGCGCCGCCGAGCTGCTCAGCGGCGCCCCCGGCGTCGAGCTGTCCGACATCCCCACCCCGCTCCAGGCCGCCGGCCGGGACCCGAGCTACGTCGGCCGCATCCGGGTGGACGAGACGGTGGACAACGGGCTGTCGCTGTTCGTCTCGAACGACAATCTGCGCAAGGGCGCCGCGCTGAACGCCGTCCAGCTGGCCGAGCTGGTCGCCGCCGAGCTCAAGGGCTGACCGCCTCCGGTCGGGCGCCTTCGGTCGGGTGCCTCCGGTCGGGTGCCTCCGGTCGTGCTCAAGGGGCGGACCCCCTGGGCGGACCCCCGGGCCGGACCGTCGAACCGGACCGTCGGCGTCCTCCGGTCGGACCACCGCCGCGTGACCTCGGGCGGGCCTCGTCGTTGTACGGGGCCCGCCTTCGCTTTCGTTCGCCCCGCCTCGGGCAGGCTGTTGCGGGACCGGGACAACCGGCGAGGTTCGGCAGGCGAACCGCGGGTAAAAGGTGACCCAACGATCGGGCGACGACGGGGGCCCCTCACCTCGGCACGCCCGGACGGCGGGAGGATCGCCCATTCCCGAATCGACCCACCCCGACTGATTCCGAGGGCGAGCGAAAAGAGGTGCGCGATGGACCGCTGTGTCGTCCTGGTGGACGCCGGATATCTGCTGGGCGCCGCCGCCAGCCTGCTCGCCGGGGACCCGTCCCGGTCCAAGGTCACGGTGGACCACACGGCCCTGATCACCGCGCTGCGCGAGCGCGCCGAGGCCGAGACCGGCCTGCCGCTGCTGCGGATCTACTGGTTCGACGCCGCGCCCGACCGGCGCCCGATGCCCGAGCACCGGCGGCTGCGGGTGCTGCCCCGGGTCACCGTACGGCTCGGCGCGCTCACCCGGGCCGAGGGGCGCTGGGTGCAGAAGGGCGTGGACGCCGCGATGCACGCCGAACTCTCCGAACTCGCCCGCAACCGGGCCTGCGCCGACGTCGTGCTGATCACCGGCGACGGGGACCTGCTGCCCGGCATGATGACCGCCAAGGAACACGGGGTGGCCGTCCACCTGTGGGCCCTGCAGGCCGCCGACGGCGACTTCAACCAGTCCGAGGACCTGGTCGGCGAGGCGGACGAGCGGCGGGTGCTGGACCGGGAGTGGATCGAGGGGTCCTTCTCGCTGCGGGAGCACTCCAGCATGTTCCCGGCCCCGGGGGCCCGGCAGGAGATCGCCAAGATCCTCGCCGCCCCGCCCGCCGTACTGCCCACCGTGGTGCCACCGGTGGTCCGTCCGGCGGCGGCCGCGGCGACGGGCGCCGCGGCCGCCGTTTCGGCTTCGGCTCCGGGGGAAGCGGACCCCGCCGCCGACGGAGGGCCGCAGCCGGCCGCGGCCGCGCTCAAGGTCGTCCCGACACCGAAGGACCTGGCCGGGCGGGCCTCCTCCGTCACCCCGATCACCCCGGTCGCCAACGGCACCAACGGCCACGCGGCCAGCGGGCACGGCACGAACGGGCACGGCACCAACGGGCACGGCATGAACGGCCACGGCGTCAACGGGACCGGGGCCGTCGCGCAGGCCGGGCCGGTGCTGCGGTGGTCCTCCGACCGCGGCTGGGTGGACCGGCCCGCCCCGGAACCCGCCGTCACCGCCGGCGACAGCCTGCCCACCCTCGCCCAGCTCACCACCGCCGAGCAGCGCTGGGCCGACCGCGAGGAGGACATCACCTCCATCGGCGGCGACGCCCACGAAGTCGGGCAGGTCTTCGCCCGCCGCTGGAGCGAACGCGTCGGCGACGCCGAGAGACTCACCATGCTCTGGCCCGACTACCCGCGCATCCCGCACCGGGTGGACGGCGAGCTGCTGCGCTACGCCGCCCGCTTCGGGCTGCTGGCGCACAAGGACGACCAGATCGACGAGCACGACCGCTACGCGATCCGGGCCGGGTTCTGGAAGGAGCTGGCGGCCAGGGTGCCGGGCGGGTCGATGGTCGTCGACGACTGAGCCGGGCGGACGGTCGGGCCGGGGGCGGGCCGAGGGACGGGCCGCCCGCTGAACCGCCCCGAGGACGGAGCCGAGCCGACGGCCGGACCGACGACTGGGCCGACCGGTCGGCGGCCCGGGGGCCGGTAGGGCCCCGTTGTCCGGTTCGCCCGTATGAGCGCGTAGAGTCTTCGGTCGTGAACGAGACGGCCGGGCGAGCACCCGAGGAACCCCAGCCGTGCGCCGTCGTGCGCGACCTGGTCAGGACCTATCGCAGTGGCCGCGGCGCCGCCGCCACCGAGATCCGGGCCAACGACGGGATCAGCCTCACCGTCCGTACCGGCGAGATCTTCGGGCTGCTCGGGCCCAACGGAGCCGGGAAGTCGACGCTGGTGCGCCAGCTCACCGGGCTGCTGCGCCCCGACTCGGGATCCGTCGAACTCTTCGGCCACGACATCGTGCGGCACCCCGAGCGGGCCGCCCGGCTGCTCGGCTACCTCGGGCAGGAGTCCACCGCGCTGGACGAGCTGACGGTGGCGCTCGCCGCCGAGACCACCGGACGGCTGCGGGGACTCACCCGGGCGCAGGCCCGCGGCGCGGCCGCCGACGTGCTGGCGGAGCTCGGCCTGGAGCCGATCGCCACCCGGCCGCTCGCCAAGCTGTCCGGCGGACAGCGGCGGCTCGCCTGCGTCGCGGCCACCCTGGTGGGGGACCGGCCGCTGCTCGTCCTGGACGAGCCGACCACCGGCATGGACCCCGTCGCCCGGCGGGCCGTGTGGAGCGCCGTGGACCGGCGGCGCGCCGAGCGCGGGACGACCGTGCTGCTGGTCACCCACAACGTGATCGAGGCGGAGACGGTGCTCGACCGGGTCGCCGTCGTGGACGACGGCCGGGTGATCGCCTGCGACACACCTGGCGGGCTCAAGGCGCTGGTGGACGGCGACGTCCGGCTCGACCTGGTCTGGCGGGACGAGGCGCCGCTCGGGGTGCCCGCCGTCGCCGCGCTGCGCGAGCGGGCCGAGTGCACCGGCCGCCGCTGGACCGTCCGCACCACCCCCGAGCAGGCCCGCGAACTGGTCGCCGCCGTCACCACCGGCCCGGCCTTCGCCGCCCTCGACGACTTCACCCTCGCCACCCCGAGCCTTGAGGACGCGTACCTCAAGCTGGGCGGCCGCCACGGAGGACTGGCCAAGTGACGCTGCTCTCGGTGCCCCCGCGGACCGACTGGTCCACGGCCGCTCCCGCTCCGCTCGCCCCCGCGGCCAGGCTGCTGCCGGCGCTCGCGGCCGTCTACCGGGCGCAGCTCGCCCGGGCGCGGGTGGCGCGCATCCCGCTGCTGTTCGTGGCCACCTTCCAGTCCGTGGGCATCCTGGTGATGATGCGGGGCGTGGTGGACGCCGGGCAGACCTCGGAGGCGCGGTCGGTGGTCGCCGGGTCGAGCGTGCTGGTGGTGGCCTTCGTCGCGCTGAACCTGCTCGCCCAGTACTTCGGGAAGCTGCGCGCCACCGGCGGGCTCGACCACTACGCGACGCTGCCGGTGCCGGCCGCCTCGGTGGTGCTGGGGGCGGCCGGGGCGTACGCCTCCTTCACCCTGCCCGGGACGCTGGTCACGGCGGTGTTCGGGGCGGTCACCTTCGGGCTGCCGCTCGGGCAGCTGTGGGTGCTGCTGGCGGTCGTGCCGCTGGCCGGGGCCGCGCTGTCCGGGCTGGGAGCGGTCTGCGGGCTGCTGGCGCCGCGCCAGGAGATCGCGACGATGCTCGGGCAGCTCGGGATGTCGGCCGCGCTGCTGCTGGGCGTGCTGCCGGTGGAGCACCTGCCGCAGCCGGTGCAGTGGCTGCGGGACCTGCTGCCGTCCACGTACGGGGTGGACGCCTTCGCGCGGACGTTCGCGCCGGACCCGGACTGGGCGCTGGTACTCGGGGACCTGGCGGTCTGCGCGGGGGTGGGTGTGGTCTCGCTGGCGCTCGCCACCTGGGCGTACCGGCGGGCGGTCTCGCGGTAGGGCGTCCGGCGGCGGTGCCCGGGCCCGGCGGGTCGGTACAGCGGTCGGTACGGTGGTGGGTCGTTCGAGTGGCCGTCGTGACACGATGGGGCCTGTGACCGTACCGAACACACCTCCGGATCCCGCCCCCGCCGACGTGCACCGGGTGCACGACGTGCGCGACGAGCAGGCGGTGCCGGCCGCAGCGTCCGACCCGTTCGCGCCGCCGCACGGGGCCACCGCCCTCGGACACGGGACGACGACCCCGCTGGGGCAGCGGCTGCTGCCGGAGGCGCGGGTCGGGGCGGGGGTCGTGGTCGCCTGTCTGGTGGCCGGTCTGGTGGCGGCTGGGCTGTGGGCCTGGCTGGCGCCGAAGGTGCCGCTGGTGGTGGACGGGGACCGCATCCTCTACGCCGACCCCGAGGGGGAGCAGCGGGCCGGGGCCGACGCGGTGTTCGTGCTCATCGGCCTGGGCGCGGGGATCCTGACCGCGCTCGGGGCCTTCCTGGCCACCCGCAGGCGCGGCGGCGGCATCGCGGTCGCGCTGGGGCTGACCGTCGGCGGGCTGCTCGGATCGATCGGGGCCTGGCGGATCGGTCGCCGGCTCGGCCCGGGCAACGACCTGATCGCCGAGGCCCGGCGGGTCGGCAACGGTGGGCACTTCGACGCGGGCATCGACCTGGGGGCGCTGGGGGCGCTGCTGGTCTGGCCGATGGCGGCGATGGTGGTGCTGCTCCTGCTCTCGGCGGCGTTCGGGAAGCGGGAGGAGGACCCGCCGCCGTACTGGGCGCCGATCGCGCCGACGCCGCTGGGGGCGCCGTCGGCGGGGGCGCCGACGGGGCCGTGGGCCGGGCCGCTCCCGGGGACCGGGACCGGGACCGGGGCGGGGCCGGAGCCGGGGAGCGGTACGGGGCACTGACGCGCGCCCGTTCCCCGCACGCCTCGGCGCCCTGCGGGCCGGGGCGCTCGGGGCGGTCCCAGCGGGCTCAGCGGTTCCAGCGGGCTCAGCGGGCGATGGGGGCGGTGCGGGCCTGGGTGAGGGTGACGAGGTCGGCGGGGGCCAGTTCGACTTCGAGGCCCCGGCGGCCCGCCGAGACGTAGACGGTGGGGTGGCCGAGCGCGCTGGCGTCGACGACGGTCCGCAGCGGGCGGCGCTGGCCCAGCGGGGAGATGCCGCCGAGGACGTAGCCGCTGCTGCGCTCGGCGGCGGCCGGGTCGGCCATGGCGGCGCGCTTGCCGCCGACGGCCGCCGCCAGGGCCTTGAGGTCGAGCTGGCCGGCGACCGGGACCACGCCGACGGTGAGGGTGCCGTCCACGTCGGCGACCAGCGTCTTGAAGACCCGCGCGGGGGAGATGCCGAGGACCTCCGCGGCCTCGCCGCCGTAGGACGCGGCGGCCGGGTCGTGGTCGTAGGCGTGCACGGTGAACGGGACGGCGGCGGCTTCCAGGGCGACGGTGGCGGGTGTGCCCTGGCCGCCCTTCCTGGGCTTCTTGGCCATGTCGGGTCCTCGGGATCCTCGGTCAGTTGGGGCTGAAGCGCTGGCGGGTGAGGTCGGCGGCGGGCAGCGAGGGCAGCCAGCTGAGGACGGCCGTCTCGCGGCGCAGCAGGTCGAGTTCGGTGCGCAGCCGCTGGGCGTTGTCCGGGCAGGCGAGCAGCCGCTGCTTGACCGGGGTCTCGAACACCGAGGCGGCGGCGACCAGGTAGGAGAGCACCTGCGGGTCGTCCGGGAGGTCCTGGTGGCCGACGGTGCTGGCCTCGCGGGCGCCGGCCAGGCGCTTCTGGTAGACCCGGAACGCCCGCTCGACCTCGGAGGCCAACGCGCCGGAGCCCTCGCCGGGGCGCTCCTCGATCGGCTCGATCTCCCCGGTCAGGTACGGGCCGGAGACGTCCGCCGAGTGCAGCCGGAAGCGCGTGGTGCCGGTGACCAGCAGCTCGTAGCGGCCGTCCGGCCGGTGTTCGACCGAGGCGATGTCGGCGACGCAGCCGATGTGGAACATCGCCTCCAGCGGGTCCCCGGTGACGGTGCCCAGGCCGTCCAGCGGACCGGCCGGGCCCTCCTCGGGTCTGACCGGGGCGACCTCCCGGCCGTCCCTGATCGCGAGCACGCCGAACCGCCGGGGGGTGTCCTCGGACTGTTCGAGCAGGTCGGCGACGAGACGGCGGTAGCGCTCCTCGAAGACGTTCAGGGGCAGCACCAGGCCCGGGTAGAGCACGGTGTTCAGCGGGAAGAGCGGGAGCCGTTCTGTCACGGCGGACAGCGTAGTTCCCCGGACGGGGGCCTTGTCGCACGGTTATCGGGGTCGGCCGGTCGACGGGCCGCGCCGCCGACCGGCCGGCGGGCCCGCTCGGCCGGGCCCGCAGCCTTCCGCTCGGCCGGGCCGCCGCTTTCCGCCGACCCGCCGCCGGCTCAGCCGCGCTGGAGCATCCTGGTGGCGCCGGCCACCACCGTGGAGGCGAGCAACCAGCCGATCACGACCAGCCCGGCGGAGAGCCACTGGCTGAGGCCGCCGGGGTTCCAGCCGCCCTGGTTGAGGTCCACGATCGGCAGCAGCTGGTTGAGGGTGTACAGCACCGGGTTCCAGTGCGGCCGCTCGTCGGCCTTGAGCGGCTCCAGCGGGTGGGTGGCGAACCAGAGGCTGCCGAGGATCCAGGCGAGCAGCAGCCACAGGCCCGCCCGGCCGGGCCGGTAGCCGTAGCCGACGGTGGCGTCCTGGACGGCGCCCCAGACCCGGGCGGGCAGCGGCAGGGTGCTCCGGCGGCGGCGCTGCTTGGCGTACAGCACCTCGCGGGCGTCGTCGTCTGCGCCGTCGCGGCGCAGGGCGGCGGCGAGCTGCTCGTAGGACTCCGGCTGGAAGTCCACCGCGGAGCCCTCCAGCCAGGCGATCCGCCGCTGGACCGGGAAGGGGTCGACCGGGCGGAGGTTCTCGTAGACGAAGCCGGTGAGGCCCAGGTGCTTGCCGCGCGGCCAGGCCTCCGGGGTGTCGACCAGGTTGCCGACCCGCGCCCGGGAGAGCGAGACGGTGCCGGTGGGGCGGAACTTGCAGGTGAAGCGCAGTTCGGGGGTGTGGATGCGGCGCAGCGAGAGCTCGTCGTCACCCTCCAGGTGGAATTCGCCGGAGATCAGGCAGGCGCCGTCGAAGCGGCTGTCGGACAGCCGGACCCGGCCGAAGGCGCGGAAGGGGGTGATGGGGCCGTCGGGCGGCGGGGTCTCGCCGTAGCCGGAGCCGTAGTAGCCGCGCGAGCCGACCCAGCCGAGGTCGGCGGAACCGGTCAGGTAGAGGGTGTGGCCGACGGTGACCCGGACGGCGTTGAGGCAGGTGCGGTTGTGGTCCAGGTCGGCGCGCAGCTGGGCGCCGCGCAGCGAGAGCCGGCCGCCTATCCGGGCGGTGCGTATGCTCAACTCGCCCAGGGCTTCCAGGCGTTCGGCCTCGAAGTCCTGGTTGACGGTGATCCCGTCGGCGGAGACGGCGCGGCCGTGGCGGTCGCCGCCGACGACGGTCTGGTTGAGCAGCAGGTCGGTGCCGATCCGGGCGTCGGTGAGCCGGATGCCGTCGGGGACGCGGCAGCGGGCGAGGTGGAGGTCGCCGGTGGTGGAGACCCGGGAGGCCTCCAGGCGGGGGATCAGGCACTTCACGAAGCGCAGCGTGGAGGCCGCCGCCTCGGAGATGAGGATCTTGTGCTCGAAGCGGCAGTCGTGGAGCTCCACGTAGTCGCCGATGGCCGCGCCGGCCAGGTTGAGCGAGCCGGTGACCAGGACGCCGCTGAGGCGCAGCGAGGCGACCCGCCCGGGGGCGGGCTCCGGACGGACCAGCAGCAGGTGGGCGAGCGCCTCGGCGCGGACGGTGCGTTCCGGGCCCCAGACGACCTCGCCGAAGGCGTCGTCGGTGTCGGCTTCGCCACTGCGGAGGTCCAGGATCTCGCCTTGGTGGTAGGCCTCCCAGAGCGCGTGCTCGGTCTCGGTCCAGCTCTCCGGAGCGCGCTCCGCCATGGTTTTCCCCGTCCCCCCGGTCGTCTCGCCTTTCGTATCACGGACTGAAATGCGGGACCAGCGGTTCCGGCCACTCCTTACACTGGATGGCGTGATCTCTCGAATCGACCTCCGCGGCTCGCTCGACGACCCGCGTGACCTGCTGCCCCGTGCCGAGTTCGACGTCGCGGCCGCCCTGGAGAAGGTGCGGCCGATCGCCGAGGACGTACGCCATCGCGGGGTCGCGGCGCTGATCGAGATCACCGAGCGCTTCGACGGCGTCCGGCTGGAGTCGACCCGGGTCCCGGCCGAGCAGCTGACCGCCGCGCTGGAGACGCTGGACCCGAAGGTCCGCGCCGCGCTGGAGGAGTCGATCCGCCGGGCCCGCGCCGTGCACGCGGACCAGCGGCGCACCGGGCACACCACCCAGGTGGTGCCGGGCGGCACGGTCACCCAGCGCTGGGTGCCGGTCGAGCGGGTCGGCCTGTACGTGCCGGGCGGGCTGGCGGTCTACCCGTCCTCCGTGGTGATGAACGTGGTGCCCGCCCAGGCGGCCGGCGTCAAGGGCATCGCGGTCACCTCGCCGCCGCAGAAGGAGTTCGGGAGCCGCGTCCACCCGACCATCCTGGCGGCCTGCGCCCTGCTCGGCGTGGACGAGGTCTACAGCGTCGGCGGGGCCCAGGCGGTCGCGATGTTCGCCCTCGGCACCGAGGAGTGCGCGCCGGTGAACATGGTCACCGGCCCGGGCAACATCTACGTGGCCGCCGCCAAGCGCTACTTCGCCGGCCGGATCGGCATCGACTCCGAGGCCGGCCCGACCGAGATCGCCGTCCTCGCCGACGACAGCGCGCTGGCCTCCGACGTCGCCGCCGACCTGATCAGCCAGGCCGAGCACGGCCCGACCTCCGGCTCGGTGCTGGTCACCGACTCCCCGGAGCTGGCCGACGCGGTCGAGGCCGAGCTGGCCGTTCAGGTCGCGCGGACCAAGCACGGCGAGCGGGTGGCCGAGGCGCTGGGCGGCAAGCAGTCCGGCATCATCCTGGTCGACGACCTGGACCAGGGCCTCGCCGTCGTCAACGCGTACGCGGCCGAGCACCTGGAGATCCAGACCCGCGACGCGCACGCCGTGGCCGCCCGGGTGGTCAACGCCGGCGCGATCTTCATCGGCCGCTGGACCCCGGTCTCGCTGGGCGACTACGCGGCCGGCTCCAACCACGTGCTGCCGACCGGCGGCTGCGCCTGCCACTCCTCCGGGCTGTCGGTGCAGACCTTCCTGCGCGGCGTCCAGGTCGTGGAGTACGACCGGGAGGCGCTGGCGGACGTCGCCGCGCACGTGGTCACCCTGGCGAACGCCGAGGACCTGCCGGGGCACGGGGACGCGATCAAGGCCCGCTTCGACTGGACGGTTCCCGGCTCGTGACTCCTTCTCCGACTTCTCCGGCTTCCCCGACTCCTTCGACTCCTTCGGGTCCTTCGATCCCTTCGGCCGCCCCGGCGACCCGGATCGACGACCTGCCGATCCGGGACGAGCTGCGCGGCCAGTCCCCGTACGGCGCTCCGCAGCTGGACGTGCCCGTCCAGCTGAACACCAACGAGAACCCGTACCCGCTGCCCGAGGAGCTGGTCGCCCGGATCGCCGAGCGCGTCGCCGAGGCCGCCCGCGGGCTGAACCGCTACCCCGACCGGGACGCGGTCGAACTGCGCGAGGGCCTCGCCGCGTACCTCGCGAAGACCACCGGCTTCCCCGTCCGGCGTGAGCAGGTCTGGGCGGCCAACGGCTCCAACGAGGTGCTCCAGCAGCTGCTGCAGACCTTCGGCGGCCCCGGCCGCAGCGCCCTCGGCTTCGAGCCCTCGTACTCGATGCACGCGCTGATCTCCCGCGGCACCGGCACCGGCTGGATCTCCGGGCCGCGCAACGACGACTTCACCATCGACGTGGACGCCGCCGTCGCCGCCATCGCCGAGCACCGGCCGAACGTGGTCTTCATCTGCTCGCCCAACAACCCGACCGGCACCGCCGTGGACGCCGACACCGTGCTGCGGCTGTACGAGGCCGCGCAGGCCGCCCGGCCCAGCCTGGTGGTGGTGGACGAGGCGTACGTCGAGTTCTCGCACCGCGCCTCGCTGCTGCCGCTGATCGAGGGCCGCCCCAACCTGGTGGTCAGCCGCACCATGTCCAAGGCCTTCGGCGCGGCCGGGCTGCGCCTGGGCTACCTGGCCGCCGACCCGGCCGTGGTGGACGCGGTGCAGCTGGTGCGCCTGCCGTACCACCTGTCGGCCGTCACCCAGGCCACCGCGCTGGCCTGCCTGGAGCACACCGACACCCTGCTCGGGTACGTCGGACGGCTCAAGGAGGAGCGCGACCGGCTGGTCGACGCGCTGCGGGGGATGGGCCTGGAGGTCACCGACTCGGACGCCAACTTCGTCCAGTTCGGCCGCTTCGCCGACACCCACGCGGTGTGGCGGGCCATCCTCGACCAGGGGGTCCTGGTCCGCGACAACGGCGTCCCCGGGTGGCTGCGCGTCACCGCCGGCACGCCCGCCGAGAACGACGCCTTCCTGGACGCCGTCCGCACCGTGAGCAAGGAGCTGTAACCCCCATGTCCCGCATCGGACGCGTCGAGCGCACCACCAAGGAGACCTCGGTCCTGGTCGAGATAGACCTCGACGGCACCGGGAGGACCGACATCTCCACGGGCGTCGGCTTCTACGACCACATGCTCGACCAGCTCGGCCGGCACGGCCTGTTCGACCTCACCGTCAAGACCGACGGCGACCTGCACATCGACACCCACCACACCATCGAGGACACCGCCCTCGCGCTCGGCGCCGCCTTCAAGCAGGCGCTCGGCGACAAGGTGGGCATCTACCGCTTCGGCAACTGCACGGTGCCGCTGGACGAGTCGCTCGCCCAGGTCACCGTGGACCTCTCCGGCCGGCCGTACCTGGTGCACGCCGAGCCCGAGGGCATCGCGCCGATGATCGGCTCGTACGACACCACGATGACCCGGCACATCCTGGAGTCCTTCGTGGCCCAGGCGCAGATCGCGCTGCACGTCCACGTGCCGTACGGGCGCAACGCGCACCACATCGTGGAATGCCAGTTCAAGGCGCTCGCCCGGGCGCTGCGCTACGCCGCCGAGCGCGACCCGCGCGCGGCCGGAATCCTTCCGTCGACCAAGGGTGCGCTGTGAGCAATACCGCGATGATCCTCATCTTCGTCGGCCTCTTCCTGGCCGGCGGAGTCATCTCCTTCTGGAAGCAGAAGCACTCGAAGAGCGTCATCCTGGTGCTCGCCTTCGGCTCCGTGATGTGCCTGGCCTCCGGCCTGCTGCGCCTGTAGACCCGCCGCTCGCCGCATAGAGACTGGACACCTGAACATGGGCAAGAACGTCGTCGTCCTCGACTACGGCTCCGGCAACCTCCGCTCGGCGCAGCGCGCCCTGGAGCGGACCGGAGCGGACGTCACGGTCAGCTCCGACTACGACACCGCGATGGCCGCGGACGGCCTGCTCGTCCCCGGCGTGGGCGCCTTCGAGGCCTGCATGCGCGGACTCAAGTCGGTCCGCGGGGACTGGATCATCGGCCGCCGGCTCTCCGGAGGCCGACCGGTCATGGGCATCTGCGTCGGCATGCAGATCCTCTTCGAGAAGGGGGTCGAGCACGGCGTGGAGACGGCCGGCTGCGACGAGTGGCCGGGCACCGTGGAGCCGCTGGAGGCCCCCGTCGTCCCGCACATGGGCTGGAACACCGTGGACGCCCCCGAGGAGAGCCGGATGTTCGCCGGCCTCGACCCGCAGACCCACTTCTACTTCGTGCACTCCTACGGGGTGCGGCACTGGGAACTGGAGACCCACAGCGCGCGGATCAACCCGCCGCTGGTCACCTGGGCCACCCACGGGCAGCCGTTCGTCGCGGCCGTCGAGAACGGCCCGCTGTGGGCCACCCAGTTCCACCCCGAGAAGTCCGGCGACGCCGGCGCCGCCCTGCTGACCAACTGGGTCAACACCCTCTGACTTTCCGAGAGTTGGATCTCTGATGAGCCTCGAACTGCTGCCCGCCGTCGACGTCCGCGACGGCCAGGCCGTCCGCCTGGTCAAGGGTGCCTCCGGCACCGAGACCTCCTTCGGCGAGCCGCTCGCCGCCGCCCTCGCCTGGCAGAACGCCGGCGCCGAGTGGCTCCACCTGGTCGACCTCGACGCCGCCTTCGGCACCGGCTCCAACTACGAGCTGCTGCGCGAGGTCACCGGACAGCTGGACGTCAAGGTCGAGCTGTCCGGCGGCATCCGCGACGACGAGTCGCTCGCCCGCGCGCTCGCCACCGGCTGCACCCGGGTCAACCTCGGCACCGCCGCCCTGGAGGCCCCGGAGTGGGTCGCCAAGGCCATCGCCGAGCACGGCGACAAGATCGCCGTCGGCCTGGACGTCGTCGGCACCACCCTGCGCGGCCGCGGCTGGACCCGCGACGGCGGCCAGCTCTTCGACGTGCTGGAGCGGCTCAACGCGGAGGGCTGTGCCCGCTACGTCGTCACCGACGTCAACCGGGACGGCACCCTGACCGGCCCCAACCTCCAGCTGCTGCGCGACGTCTGCGCCGCGACGGACAAGCCCGTGGTCGCCTCCGGCGGCGTCTCCTCGCTCGACGACCTGCGGGCCATCGCCTCGCTCGTCGGCGAGGGTGTCGAGGGCGCCATCGTGGGCAAGGCACTCTACGAGCAGAAGTTCACCCTCGAAGAGGCCCTGGAGGCGGTTTCAGGATGACGGACGGTCGGATCGTACGCGACGGGGTCGTACGGGGCGAGGGCGTGCGGGACGGCGTCGCTCGGGGCGAGGGTGCGCGGGACGGCGTCGCTCGGGGCGAGGGTGCGCGGGGCGAGGGCGTGCACGGTGGCGTCGTGCGCGGCGGTGTCGTGCGTGGTCGGGTCGGCGGATTCTCCCCCTGGGAGGACGAGTTCGGCTACTCCCGGGCCGTCGCCGCGGGCGACCACGTGCATGTGGCCGGCTCCACCTCCTGGGTGGACGGCCGGATCGAGCACGAGGGCGACCCGTACCGGCAGACCCTCGCCGCGTTCGGCGTCGGGCTCAAGGCCCTGGCCGCGTACGGTCTGACCACCGACGACGTGGTCCGCACCCGGATGTACATCACCCACGTCCGCGACGCCGAGGAGGTGGGCCGCGCCCACCGCGAACTCTTCGACGCCGCACGCCCGGTGGCCACCATGGTGGTGGTCGACGGACTGATCGACTCCCGGATGCTGGTCGAGGTCGAACTCGACGCGTACCGATCCGGGCTGGCAAAGACCCTGGAAGCCCTGGAGGCTCCGGAAGCCCTGGAAGGCGAACGGCCGTGACCCTCGCAGTACGTGTCATCCCCTGCCTGGACGTGGACGCCGGGCGGGTGGTCAAGGGCGTCAACTTCCAGAACCTGCGCGACGCCGGCGACCCGGTCGAGATGGCCAAGCTCTACGACGCCGAAGGCGCCGACGAGTTGACCTTCCTCGACATCACCGCCTCCTCCGGCGACCGGGAGACCACCTACGACGTGGTCCGCCGCACCGCCGAGCAGGTCTTCATCCCGCTGACGGTGGGCGGCGGCATCCGCGCCGTCGAGGACGTCGACAAGCTGCTGCGGGCCGGCGCCGACAAGGTCGGCGTCAACACCGCGGCCATCGCCCGGCCCGAGCTGGTCCGCGAGATCGCCCAGCGGTTCGGGCGGCAGGTCCTGGTGCTCTCGGTGGACGCCCGGCGCTGCCCCGCCGGCGTGGAAACCCCTTCGGGCTTCGAGGTCACCACCCACGGCGGGCGGCAGGGCACCGGCCTGGACGCCGTCGAATGGGCGGGCCGCGCGGCCGAGTTGGGCGCGGGCGAGATCCTGCTCAACTCGATGGACGCGGACGGCACCAAGGACGGCTACGACCTGGAGATGATCCGGGCCGTCCGCCAGGCCGTCTCGGTGCCGGTGATCGCCTCCGGCGGCGCGGGCAAGCTCGCCGACTTCGCGCCGGCCGTGGACGCGGGCGCGGACGCGGTGCTGGCCGCCAGCGTGTTCCACTTCGGGGACCTGCGGATCGGCGAGGTCAAGGGCGCGCTGCGCGAGGCCGGTCACCCGGTGCGCTGAGGCTCCGTGCTGAGGCCTCGCGCTGAGGCTTCATGCGTGCCGAGGGCCCGCGGCTCCGGAACTCCCGGAACCGCGGGCCCTCGGCACGTGCGTCCGCTCCCGCGGTCACTCCCGGGGCTCGCCCTTGATCAGCGCGAAGGGGGCGCCGTTCGGGTCCGCCAGCCAGGCCAGCCGGCCGACGTTCTCCACGTCCGAGGCCGGCATCAGCACCGAGCCGCCGGCCGCCGTCGCCCTGGCGATCACCGCGTCCACGTCCTCGGTGGCGAAGTACGGCGTCCAGGCGGAGGGCTGCTCCGGGGACATCGTCGGGGCGATGCCGCCGAAGCTGGTCTCCTGCTGGTCGCCCTCGGCCGTGGAGAGCACCCGGTACGTCATGCCCGGCGAGGGCTCGAAGTTCTCCATCCGCCAGCCGAAGAGCTTCTCGTAGAAGGCGAAGGCGATGTCCTGGCCGGAGGTGTGCAGCTCGGACCAGACCAGCGCGCCCTCCTCGGAGACGACGTCCAGCCCGGTGGTGTTGCCGGCCTGCCAGACGGCGAACTCGGCGCCCGTCGGGTCGGTGAGGGCGGCGAACCGGCCCTCCTGCATCACGTCCGTCGGCGGCACCCGGACGGTGGCGCCGGCCTGCTCGGCGGCCTTGACGGTGGCGTCCGCGTCCCGGGTGCGGAAGTACGTCGTCCAGGCGGACCGCGCGCCCGGGTCGAGGTTGCCGAGGGCGCCGACGGTCCTGCCCTTCGACTGCAGGAAGCCGTAGCCGCCGGTTCCGGGAACCTCCAGGAAGGACCAGTCGAACACCTGGCCGTAGAACCGGGCGGTGACGGGGATGTCCGGGGTGCCCAGGTCGATCCAGCAGGGCGAGCCGATGGGGAAGTCGGTGGTGAGCATGTGCGGGTGCCCTTCGACGGAGGGTGACCGGCCGGCCCGGATCGGACCCCGGCCACCTGCGAGTCTGCACCCGGGCCCCGCCGTCCGCAGCCGGAGGCGGCGGGCCGACGGGACGCCGCCTGCGGCCGCGCGGGCTACCTCGGGGGCAGCGGCAGGACGTGGCGCAGGGCCTCGACGGCGTCCGGGGCGCCGTCCACGTCCAGGGTGGTCCGGGCGCCGCGGCCGTAGGTGAAGAGGACGAGCTCGGCGGGCTCGCCGGTCAGGCGGACGGCCGGAGCGCCCGCGGGGCCGACGGTGAGGGAACGGCCGTCGGGGTGGACGAGGGCCAGGCGGACGGGAGAGCGGCGGCCGGCCTCCAGGCGGGCGATGAGGGGCAGGCGGCGCCAGAGCGCCTCGGCGCGGCCCGGCGGGACGGGCTGCGGGGTCCAGTCCTCGGCCGCGCGCAGGACGTCCTCGGCGTGGACGTAGTACTCGACGGTGTTCGCCGCCTCGTCGGCGCCGGGCAGGGCGAACGGGGAGTAGACCGGCGGGCCGGCCCGGAACAGCCGCACCAGCTCCTCGTACGGCCGCTCGGCGTACCCGTCCTGCACCCGCTGCGTCCACCCGGCCAGCGCCCCGACCCGGATCCCGGCCGCCGCGTCGGGCCGGCGCTCGCGGATCACCAGGTGGGCGGCCAGGTCCCGGGTGGTCCATCCGGAACAGAGCGTGGGGGCCTCCGGCCCGGCGGCGATGAGCAGTTGGGCGAGCCGGTGACGTTCGGCGAGCGCGTGGTTCGACATGCCGTCAGCCTAGGGGCTTCATCCGAGTCGGAGGCGCTTCGTCCGAGTCATACGAGGAGGGCCGCGAAGCCGGCGCAGAGCAGCCGGACGCTCCGGGCGAACTTCTCGTCCTGGCTCAGGCGCGGCATCGACGGTCCCATGACCAGCGGGAACCGCTCGCACAGTTCGGCGTAGAGCTCGGCGGTGACGGGCGGTGGCGAGGCCGGCTGGTTCTGCTCCTGGAGGACGAAGCCGGTGACGTGGCTGAGCAGGGTGTCGGCGGCGATGCCGCCGTGCTCGGCGGGCAGGCCGGCGTCGAGGAGGGTGCGCAGCAGGCGTTCCATCAGGGAGAGGGCGCCGGTGCTGAGCATGCCGGGGCTCTCGGCGAGGAGCTGGGCGCCGCCGGGGTGCTGTTTGATGCTCAGCCGCAGGGCGGTGGCCTGTGCCCGGACGCGGTCCTGCCAGGGGGCGGTGGCCGCGAGGGCGTCCAGGGCTTCGGTGCCCGCGTCGTACGCCTGGCGGCAGACCCGGTCGGCCATCAGGGCGAGCAGCTCGTCCTTGCCGCGTACGTGGTAGTAGAGGCTGCCCGCGTGGGCGTCGAGGCGGTCGGCGACCTGGCGCATGGACAGGTTCTGGTAGCCGACCTCGGCGAAGACGGCCATGCCCGCGTCGACGATGCGGTCCTTGGTGAGCTTCATGCGTCTCACCGTACAGCGTTTTCCAACACTGTTCGAAAGCTGTGCTAGCTTTGCCCTGTCGGATTTTCGAACGGTGTTGGAAAACGCCGGAGCCGGGGGAGGGGCCAGTCATGGGGGCGATCGTCTTCAACGTGACCACAGCCGCACTGATGGTCATGATGGTCAACTGCGGGCTCGGTGCGGTGGGCCGCGACACCCTGCGCGGACGCCCGCTCCCGTGGGCGGCGATCGCCCTGACCGCGCTCGCCGTCGCCGGCGTCCTCCTCCAGCTCGGCTGGTCCGGCGCGATGGACGCGCTGGACGCGGACCCCGCCAAGGCCGGCTGGTGGCGCGAGCTCACCTCGGTGTTCATGCAGAACGGCGGCCTCCTCGGCGGACTGTGGAACCTCGTCACCCTCGCCGCCGTCGCCGCGCTCGCCCAGTGGTACTGGGGCGGTCCGCTCACCCTCGGCTTCTTCCTCGCCGGCATCCTGCTGCCCGGCCGCATCGACACCCTGCTCGGCTTCGGCGGCGGCCCCAGCACCGACCCGCGCAACTTCGCCGGCAGCTCCGGCGCCACCTACTTCCTCGGCGCCACCCTCGCCCTCGCCCTCCTCACCCGCACCCGCCTCCCCAAGGAACTCGCCCTGGCCGCCGGCGTGCCCGCGCTGGGCCTCGCGATGTGGCTGGCGCAGCAGAACGGCCACGGGCTGGTCTCCGTCTACGGCTTCGCCCTCGCGGCGGCCGCGTGGGCGCTCCGCAGCCGCCTGCCCCGCCCGGCCCGCCGGCCGGCGGCCTGACCCGGTCCGCCCCTGACCGGACCGCCCCAGTCGAGGGGCACCGGGGTGACCCGGTGGTCAAGCTCCCGAGCCATGGCGGGGATGACCGAGGACGGCCGGATCCGCGACCACGTCTTCGTCCACGGCGCCTGGCGCGACTCCCTCACCTACTCGATCGTGGAACACGAGTGGACGCCGATCGACGGCCTCGATGCGGTGGATGTGACGGTCCGGTCGGATTCCCTGTCCGGTTGCGAGACGGTTCGGGGACGGTGGAGGCGGGCGTGGCTTCGGTTTGGTGTGGCCTCTCGGTGCACCGAGAGGCCACACTCGAGACTCCTGCCGCTCTTCGCCTCGGGGTAGCGGCAGGACGCGGTGGGCGGCCCTCCGGTCTCCGGTGAACACTTGATTCCGTGAGCACTCATTCAGCCCGCTTCTCGGGGCCCCTCGGCCCCTTGGCCGCTCCTGTCGTGCGGAGGTTCTCTGAGGACGACTCGGTGGAGGCCCTCACCCGCCTGCTCCATCGTGCCTATGCCGATCACGCGGCGGCTGGTCGGGTCTTCTTCGCGTCGTACCAGTCTGTGGAGGACACGGGCAGCCGACTGAGAAGGGGGGAATGCTGGCTGGCCCTACAAGGGGCCGATGTGGTGGGAACTGTGACGGTGGCGGCCCCGTACGCTGCCCTGGACGGGTACCCGGCTCCCGTTGGGGCGGGCTCGTTCTGGCAACTCGCCGTGGATCCCGCGTATCAGGGGGCGGGCCTCGGGCGGCGGCTGTTGACCTTGGCGGAGGAACGCATCGTTGCACTCGGTTCCACGGTGGCTGTCATCGATACGTCGGCCGACGCCGTCGAGTTGGTCGGCTGGTACCGCAGGCGGGGGTACGCGCGAGTCGGGACGTGGCGGTGGGATGTGACCAACTACGAGAGCGTGGTCCTGCTGAAGGACCTGTCAGCGGTCTGACATCGGTGGTCGGCGCTTCCCCGACCCGGGGAAGCGCCGACGAACACATCCGGATCGGGCTTCGACTACTGGCCGAGAAGGCGGATCCCGTCCCGGGTGGCGATGGTGAGGGCCTCGTCCAGCGCTCCGGTGTGGCGTCCGCCGGCGCTGGCGAACCTTCCCTTGCCGCCGGCGCCGCCGCCGAGTGCGCGGGCGGCGCTGGTGACGATCCGGCCGCCGGAGGCGGCGAGCTGCTGGGCGCGGGTGCGCAGCTCGGCGTCGCGGAGGCGGGCGAGTTCCTGCTGGGCGGTGGTGAGGGTGTCGATGCCGTACCGGACGAATTCGTCTCCACCACCAAGGGGGCACTGACCGGCTACCTCGGCGATGGTCCGAGCATTTCCCTCGACTCATGGCAGGGATGACTCCGGTGTGGCCTCTCGGCATGCCGAGAGGCCACACCGGAATTCCGTCCATCTGAATAGCTTTTGTTCTCCTGAGGGCGTGTCCCGTGGCATCGCTGCAGGTGTGGGCGGCAGCCCGGATGAGGGGAGTTCGGCGAACTGCCTGCCGGGGAAGGGGTGGGTGGGCCATCCTCGTGGCCATGACCTCCGAGCAGTCGCCGTCCGCAGGCGGGCCCCGCCCGTCCCGCGGCCTGGTTCTCGCCGTTGCCGCCGTGCTGGTCGTCCTGCTCGCGGTGGTGGCCACCGCGGTGCTGTGGCCTGACGACAAGAAGCCGGCCGCCGCGCCGCCGCCGCCCACGCCGACTTCCACGGCCACCCAGACGCCGACACCCACCCCTACGCCCACGCCGCAGCCGCCGTACGCGTTCTTCCCGGTCGGTGCCTGCTTCGATCACCCGCAGCTGAGCCCGGTGATCACCAAGCCGGAGGAGCGCCCCTGTGCCGGGGAGCACGACGGCGAGGTGATCGCCGATCTCAAACTGGCCGACGGCATCACCGGCGACATCCCGCTGGCGCTTGCCATGCGCGACGGCTGCAAGGAGGTCGAAGCCGCCGCCAAGGCCCGCCAGGGTGACGGCAAGACCTACTACGGCCGCCAGTTCGGCCCTGCCATGGCCAACTACCAGCAGGGCTGGCGCGACTACACCTGCACCCTGGCCGCCGGCAACAAGCAGGGCGGCCCCAAGCTCACCGGGCAGCTGCGCCCGTGACGGCCGGGGGCGGTGGGGTGGGCTGACACAATGGGTTCATGTCCACCACACCCGCTGCTCCCGGCAGCACCGCCCTCGCCCCCGAGATCGCCGCGCGGCTCAAGCGCACCGAGGACGGCCTGATCCCGGCCGTCGCCCAGCAGTACGACACCGGCGAGGTGCTGATGCTCGGCTGGATGGACGACGAGGCGCTGCACCGCACCCTCACCACCGGCCGCTGCACCTACTGGAGCCGCAGCCGCCGCGAGTACTGGGTGAAGGGCGACACCTCGGGCCACGTCCAGGTGGTCAAGTCGGTGGCCCTGGACTGCGACGGCGACACCCTGCTGGTGAAGGTCGACCAGACCGGCGCGGCCTGCCACACCGGCGACCGCACCTGCTTCGACGCCGACGTGCTCCCGCTGTCCTGACCCCCGTCACTCCACAGAACTCAAGAAGGTGCCGCCCCGCATGGATCTCGAAGCCTTCCGCAAGCTCGCCGTCGACACCCGGGTCATCCCGGTCACCCGCAGGCTCCTCGCGGACGGCCTCACCCCGATCGGCCTCTACCGCAGCCTCGCCGAGGAGCGGCCCGGCACCTTCCTGCTGGAGTCCGCCGAGCAGGGCCGCAGCTGGTCGCGCTACTCCTTCGTCGGTGTGCGCAGTGCCGCCACGCTCACCGTCGGCCCGGACGGCGGGGCGCGCTGGCTCGGCACCCCGCCGGTCGGCATCCCCACCGACGGTGACCCGCTGGAGGTGCTGCGCGCCGCCCTGCAGGCCCTGCACACCCCGCGCCGGGAGGACGACGGCCTGCCCCCGCTCACCGGCGGCCTGGTCGGCTACCTCGGCTACGACGTCGTCCGCCGGCTGGAGAAGCTGCCCGACCTCAACCCGGACGACCTGGGCCTGCCCGAGCTGACCATGCTGCTCGCCACCGACCTCGCGGTGCTCGACCACGTCGACGGCACGGTGCTGCTGATCGCCAACGCCGTCAACCACAACGACCTGGCCAGCGGCGTGGACGAGGCCTGGGCGGACGCGGTGGCCCGGCTGGACGCGATGGAGGCCGAGCTGTTCAAGCCGGTCGACCCGGGCCTGGCCACCTTCACCCCGGCCGGCCCCGGCGAGGTGCACTCGCCGTTCGGCGGCGCGCCGTACCGGGCCGCGGTGGAGGAGATCAAGGAGCGGATCCGGGCCGGCGAGGCCTTCCAGGTGGTGCCCTCGCAGCGCTTCGAGGCGCCCTGCCCGGCCTCCGCGCTGGACGTCTACCGCGTGCTGCGCACCACCAACCCCAGCCCGTACATGTACCTGTTCCGCTTCCCCGGGCCGGACGGCGGGGCCGAGGGCGGCTTCGACGTGGTCGGCTCCAGCCCGGAGGCGCTGGTCAAGGTCACGGACGGCGAGGCGATGCTGCACCCGATCGCCGGGACCCGGCACCGCGGCGCCACCCCGCACGAGGACGCGGAGCTGGCCGCCGAGCTGCTCGCCGACCCCAAGGAGCGGGCCGAGCACCTGATGCTGGTGGACCTCGGCCGCAACGACCTCGGCCGGGTCTGCGAGCCGGGCAGCGTCGAGGTGGTCGACTTCATGCAGATCGAGCGCTACAGCCACGTGATGCACATCGTCTCGACGGTGACGGGCAAGGTCGCCCCGGGGCGCACCGCCTTCGACGTGCTGACCGCCTGCTTCCCGGCCGGCACCCTGTCCGGCGCGCCCAAGCCCCGGGCGATGCGGATCATCGAGGAGCTGGAGCCCACCCGCCGCGGCCTGTACGGCGGCTGCGTCGGCTACCTGGACTTCGCCGGCGACTCGGACACCGCGATCGCGATCCGCACCGCGGTGCTGCGCGACGGCACCGCGTACGTGCAGGCCGGCGCGGGCGTGGTCGCCGACTCGGACCCGCACGGCGAGGACACCGAGTGCCGCAACAAGGCGGCCGCCGTGCTGCGGGCCGTCGCCACCGCCAATACGCTGCGGAGGCCGGAACTGTCCTGAGGTGCGAGGAGGCGGCCGGGATGCCCGAGGTGCCGTACGACGAGCTGCGCTGGGCGGTCGTGCTCGGCGCCGCCGGACAGCTCGGCGAGCAGCCGGCGGGTCACGGCCGGGTGCTGTCCGGGGTGGCGGTGGACTTCCCGGCCGCACCGGGCGGCCCCGCCCGGGGCGCGGGGGAGTCGGTGGTGCTCGCCCCGGACCTGGCCGTGCTCGCCCGGGACGCGGTGCGGGGCGGGCGGGGCCGGTTCGCCGCGGCCGGGGTCGAGGCGGTGCTGGAGGTGGCCCGGCCGGGCCTGGCCGAGGCGGCGAGGGCGTACGCGCGCAGCGGTGTGCCGCTGTACGTGGTGGTCGATCCGGTGTCGGCGGTCTGCACCGTGCACACCGCGCCGTCACCCGAGGGGGTGTACCGGGAGGCCGAGCGGGTGCCGTTCGGCAACGACCTGTTCCTGCCGCTCGGCGGGCGCACGGTGGTGCTGCGGACGGACGACTTCCCCACCTGACGTCCCGCCCCCGCCCCCGCCCCGCCCCGCCCGCCGCCCCGTACCTGGCCGGACCCTGTTCCCCACCCCCGGGTACGGACCCGGGCGTCGGCCGGGGGATAGTGGACGGGTGACCGCTGAGCAGACACCCGCCCCCGTCAACCCCGGCCGCCGCACCTTCGGCGTGATGCTGCTGTTGACCGTGCTGAGCGCCGTGCTGGTGCTGACCGCGGTCGGGCGGACCTGGGCCGAGGGCCGGGCGGGCACCCTGGACGTGTCTGTCAGCGGCGGCAAGATCTCCGAACTGCCCGGCGGGCTGGCCCTGGTGGGCCTCGCCGCGGCCGTCGCGGTGTTCGCGGTGCGCGGCGTCGGACGGCTGGCCGTCGGCGCGCTGACCCTGCTGGCCGGGCTCGGCGTGGCCGCCGCCTCGGTGGCCGGGGCGGGCGACACCGCCGCGCTGGACGCCGAGGCCGCCCGCAAGCTGGCGCTGACCGGCTCGGCGGCCACCGAGGTCGCGCACAGCGCCTGGCCCTGGGTCGCGCTGGCCGGCGGGCTGCTGCTCGCCCTGGCCGGTCTGTTCACCCTGCGCTACGGCCGGGGCTGGCCCGCCATGGGCAGCCGCTACGAGGCGCCGACCCGCAAGGCCCCGGCGAAGGCGGACACGCCGGGAGACCTGTGGAAGGCCCTCGACCGCGGCGAGGACCCGACCGCGGTGTGAGCTGCGCGCATGTGACGCGATAGACCCACCACCCGCTTTGGGCCACCGGTGTGTGGCCCGGCACAATGGAACCCGTCAACCCGCCGGCGGCCCCGCAGGCCCGGCCGGGCCCCGAGAGCCAAGGAGCACCACTCAGATGGCAGCAGCAGCACACGGCCACACCCCCGCCGCCTGGACCGGCGTCGTCATCTCCTTCGTCGGCTTCGGCGTCGCGGGCGTCGCGATGATCCTGCCGTCGGTGCTGCTCGTCTGGGTCGGCCTGGCGGTCGTCCTGGCCGGCGGCGTGGTCGGCAAGGCCATGTCCATCGCGGGCATGGGCCAGCAGGCCAGCACCAACGTCTACAAGTCGGTCGAGGAGCAGGTCGCGGCCCGCGAGGCCCGTGCCGCCGTCGCCGCGGCCTGACGACAGGTCGTAGCACCACACGTTTGTCGTACATCGGAACGGCGGGCGCGCCACGCCCGCCGTTTCGTCGTGTCCGGGCCCGACCCGGGCAGAATCGGGGCGTGACCTCCGCCCCCACCGCCTCCGCCCCGCCGCCCGTGCTGCGCCGGCTGAGCCCGCCGCTGACCGCGCTGGCGGCGGTGGCCGTCCCCACCGCGTACGTCGCCGTGGTGGACCCGAACACCCCCGGGCACTACCCCGACTGCCCGTTCCTGACCGCCACCGGCTGGTGGTGCCCGGGCTGCGGGGCGCTGCGCTGCGTCCACGCGCTGACCCACGGGGACCTCACCGGCGCCCTGCACGACAACGCCGTCGCCGTCCTGCTGTTCGGCGTGCTGGCGGTGGTGTGGCTGCGCTGGGGCTGGGCCGCGCTGAGCGGCGGGCCGCCGCCCAGGATCACCGTCGGGGCCCGGCGCTGGGCGCTGATCGCCTTGCTGGTGCTGGTGTTCACGGTGGTGCGCAACTCGCCGATCGGGGCGGGGCTGGCACCGCCACTGGTCTGACCCGGGCACCGGGGCGCCCCGCCGACCGCCGACCCCCCGGGGGCGCGGTTCCCGGCCACCGGCCGTCGCTTCCCGGCCACCGGTCGCGTCCGGCCCGAAGACCGTCCGAAAAGCAGTGCGAAGGCCGTCCGAAAACCGGTGGGGGGCCGGTGAAAGCGCAGCTGGCGGCCGCCCGGGCGGGCGTCCGGTCGGCGAGACGGGATTCGAACCGATGCGCCCCCCGCGCCCGGGTGCCGATACCATCGAAGGGCCGGTGGGCTCTCGCCCGCCGGCTCGCGCCGACCAACTGGCAGAAAAGATGGGGGCTCCTGAGTGAGTGTGCTCGACTCGATCATCGAAGGGGTCCGCGAGGACCTCGCCGAGCGGCAGGCCCGGGTCTCCCTGGACGAGCTCAAGGAGCTCGCCGCCAGGGCACCGGAGGCCAGGGACGGCGTCGCCGCCCTCCGGGGCGACGGGGTCCGGGTGATCTGCGAGGTGAAGCGCTCCAGCCCGTCCAAGGGCGCCCTGGCCTCGATCGCGGATCCGGCCGCCCTGGCGGTCGACTACGCGGCCGGAGGTGCTGCGGCGATCAGCGTGCTGACCGAGCGGCGCCGCTTCGGCGGGTCGCTGGCCGACCTGGACGCCGTCCGCGCCGCGGTGGAGACGCCGGTGCTGCGCAAGGACTTCATCGTCACCGCCTACCAGCTGTGGGAGGCCCGCGCGCACGGCGCCGACCTCGCGCTGCTGATCGTCGCGGGCCTCGACCAGCCGGCCCTGGTGTCGCTGATCGAGCGCGCCGAGTCGATCGGCCTCACCCCGCTGGTGGAGGTGCACGACGAGGAGGAGATCAAGCGCGCGGTGGACGCCGGCGCCCGGATCATCGGCGTCAACGCCCGCAACCTCAAGACGCTCGAAGTGGACCGCAACACCTTCGAGAACATCGCCCACACCATCCCGGACGGCATCGTCAAGATCGCCGAGTCCGGTGTGCGTGGCCCGCTGGACGTGATCAACTACGCCAACCTGGGCGCCGACGCGGTGCTCGTCGGCGAAGCCCTGGTGACCGGCAAGGACCCGCGCGCCGCGGTCGCCGACCTGGTCGCCGCCGGGGCCCACCCCGCCGTCCGGCACAAGGACTGACACCGACCCCATGAAGATCGCCGCCCGACTCGCCCCCGGTTGCCGCCCGCGCGGCTGCCGCGCACCCGCACGCCGGGTGCTGGGGCGTCGGGTGCGGTACGTCATCGGGTGCGAGCCCGGGCAGGTGCCGGGGCGGCGATGGCGCGTGACGTCCGGCTGAATCCGGTCCGGTAGCGGACGGGACCCACTCCGGTCGAGGCAGGGGCGACACCCCGGTCGAGGCCGGGAGCGGGTCCCGCCTCCCGGGCCGGATCCGGCCGGGAAGACGTCATCGTCGTTCATCTCCGTTCAAGGGAAACCACCATGTCCGAGAAGGACTACCTGCCCGGTGCCCAGGTGCCGGACGCGCGCGGCTACTTCGGCGCGTACGGCGGCCGCTTCATCCCCGAGGCGCTGGTCGCCGCGGTCGAACAGGTCGCCGAGGAGTACGAGAAGGCCAAGACCGACCCGGCGTTCGCCGCCGAGCTGGACGCGCTGCTCAAGGACTACACCGGGCGCCCGAGCCCGCTGACCGACGTGCACCGCTTCTCCGCCGAGGCGGGCGGCGCGCGCGTCCTGCTCAAGCGCGAGGACCTCAACCACACCGGCTCGCACAAGATCAACAACGTGCTGGGCCAGGCGCTGCTCACCAGGCGGATGGGCAAGACCCGGATCATCGCCGAGACCGGCGCCGGCCAGCACGGGGTGGCCACCGCCACCGCCTGCGCGCTGTTCGGCTTCGACTGCACCATCTACATGGGCGAGGTCGACACCGAGCGCCAGGCGCTCAACGTCGCCCGGATGCGGATGCTCGGGGCCGAGGTGGTGGCCGTCAAGTCCGGCAGCCGGACGCTCAAGGACGCCATCAACGAGGCGTTCCGGGACTGGGTCGCCAACGTCGACTCCACCCACTACCTGTTCGGCACCGTCGCCGGGCCGCACCCGTTCCCGATGATGGTCCGGGACTTCCACCGGATCATCGGCGTCGAGGCGCGGCAGCAGGTGCTCGACCGGACGGGCCGGCTGCCCGACGCGGTCGTGGCCTGCGTCGGCGGCGGCTCCAACGCGATGGGGATCTTCCACGAGTTCATCCCGGACGCCGGGGTGCGCCTGATCGGCTGCGAGGCGGCGGGCGAGGGCGCCGAGACGCCCCGGCACGCGGCCACCCTCACCAAGGGGGACCCGGGGGTGCTGCACGGCTCCCGGACGTACGTCCTCCAGGACGAGGACGGGCAGACCGTCGAGTCGCACTCCATCTCGGCCGGGCTGGACTACCCGGGCGTCGGGCCGGAGCACGCCTGGCTGAAGGACACCGGGCGGGCGGAGTACCGGCCGGTCACGGACGACGCCGCGATGCAGGCGCTGCGCCTGCTGTCCCGCACCGAGGGGATCATCCCGGCCATCGAGAGCGCCCACGCGCTCGCCGGGGCGCTGGAGCTGGGGCGCGAGCTCGGGCCGGAGGCGACCATCCTGGTCTCGCTGTCGGGGCGCGGGGACAAGGACATGCACACCGCGGCCGAGTACTTCGGCCTGTACGACGAGCAGGCCGGCGGCTCGGGCGAGGGCTCCGCCGAGGGGGGTAAGTGATCATGACTTCCAAGCTGAGTGCCGGCAAGCTGAGTGGAGTCCTGGCGGCCGCCAAGGCCGAGGACCGGGCCGCGCTGATCGGCTACCTGCCGGCCGGGTTCCCGACCGTGGACGGCGGCATCCGGGCGATCGACGCGCTGATCGAGGGCGGCTGCGACGTGGTCGAGGTCGGGCTGCCGCACTCCGACCCGGTGCTGGACGGCGCCGTCATCCAGACCGCCGACGACATCGCGCTGCGCGGCGGCGTGCGGATCAAGGACGTGCTGCGGACCGTCCAGGAGGTCGCCGCGGCGCACCCGGAGACCGCGGTGCTCGTGATGACGTACTGGAACCCGGTCGACCGCTACGGCGTGGCCCGGTTCGCGGCGGACCTGGCGGCCGCCGGCGGCGCCGGGTGCATCCTGCCGGACCTCCCGGTGGAGGAGTCCGAGGAGTGGCGCAAGGCGGCGGACGAGCACGGGCTGGACACCGTGTTCGTGGTCGCCCCCAGCAGCAAGGACGCGCGGCTGGCGGAGGTCACGGCGGCCGGCAGCGGGTTCGTGTACGCGGCCGCGGTGATGGGCGTGACCGGGACGCGCTCGGCCGTCGGGTCGATGGCCGAGGACCTGGTCGCCCGGACCCGGGCGACGACGGACCTGCCGGTCTGCGTCGGGCTCGGGGTCTCGGACGCGGTGCAGGCGGCCGAGGTCGCCCGGTTCGCGGACGGCGTGATCGTGGGATCGGCCTTCGTGAAGCGGATCCTGGCCGCGGGCCAGGACGAGGCGGCGGCACTGGACGCGGTGCGGGCCCTCGCCGGAGAGCTGGCGGAGGGCGTCCGCAGGCGCTGACGCACCGGCACACGTACGGCCGACGGCCCTCCACTCCTCGGGGAGTGGGGGGCCGTCGGCCTTTGCGGGGTGTGGGCGCGGGCGCGCGGCTCCGGCACGCGCCCCGGACGGGGCCGCGGACCCGAACGGGTGAACAAGGGGTGGGGACACGCATCAGCCGGGGTTGGCGGACGTTGAGAGGAGGGAGGAGTGCACGAACGGTTGCGGACGCGAGCGGAAGGGGTGAGCCGGTGCGGAGTCTCCAGCGGGCCGTCCTGCTGCGGGCGGCGACGGCCGTGCTGGTGCTCGGCGGTGCGATCGGGGTGCACGTCGAGGTGGGGCACGCGCTGGCCAGGCGGGCGGCCGAGCGGGCGGAGCGGGAGGCGGTGGCCTGTGCGGAGGCGGCCCGGCACCCCGATCTGTTCGACGCGGGATGGTTGGCGGGGTGCCGCTGACGCACGGACGTTCGGGGCGTTCGGACAGAACGTCACCCATCCGGCTTCATTCCCGAAGGGGGAGGAACCACCCTTCCCCCCTCGCGGTTCCTCAGGGAGTGAACGAGTTTCCCGAGGGGGTTTCCCTGATGACCGCGCAGCCCGGTGGCTCCGCGCCCGAGCCCGCGCCCGAGCCGAGGGCCGGGCGGCTGGTGCCGGCCTGGAGTGAGTGGCTCGGCACGGTCGTCCGGCTCGGCCTCGCGGTGGTCTGGGGATGGGCCGGGCTGGCGAAGATCTCCGATCCGGCGGAGGCCGCGCAGGCCGTCCGGGCCTACGAGATCCTGCCCGAGGGCCTGGTCAAGCCCATCGGCTACGGCCTGCCGTTCCTGGAGCTGGCCCTGGCCCTGCTGCTGGTCGTGGGCCTCGGCGTCCGGCTGGTGGCCGGGGTCTCCGCGGTGCTGCTGCTGGTCTTCATCGCCGGGATCGCCTCCGCCTGGGCGCGCGGCATCTCCATCGACTGCGGCTGCTTCGGCGGCGGCGGGCACGTCGACGAGTCCCAGACGGCGTACCTCCAGGAGATCCTGCGCGACACCGGGTTCCTGCTGCTGGCCGGGTGGCTGCTGTGGCGGCCCCGCACCCGGCTGTCGCTGGACGGCTGGCTGGCGGGCTGACGCCGGCCCGCCCCTGCTCCGGCGAGCCGACCTCCGACCCCCGACCCCCCGGCACCTCACATCCCCGCACCCCACATCCCCCCGCACCCGACGAAGGCCCCCGACCGTGGACGTCAAGGCAATGAGCGAGAAGAACCGAGAAGGCAAGCGCACCGCCCGCGAGCGGATGCAGGAACAGCGGGCGGCCGAGGAGGCCTCCTCCCGGCGCAAGAAGAAGCTGATCGTGGGCGGCTCCGTGCTCGCGGTGATCGCCGCCGCGGTGGTCGTCGGCGTCGTGGTGCAGAACCAGCGCTCCAAGCCGGAGACGCCGACCGCCGCCCCGGCCGGGACGATCGGCGACAAGAACCTCGTCATCCCGGTCGGCGCGGGCAACGCGCCCTCCGTCCTCACCGTCTACGAGGACCCGCGCTGCCCCGCCTGCGGGACCTTCGAGCGCGAGTTCTCGTCCACCATCGACCAGCTGGAGGACGCCGGGAAGATCTACACGAACTACCACATCGTGTCGTTCATCGACCGGGCCGTGGGCGGCAAGGGCTCCAAGACCGCGGCCAACGCGCTGGGCTGCGCCCAGGACGCCGGGCACTTCCGGGACTTCCACGACGTGCTGTACCGCAACCAGCCGGACGAGACCAACGACGCCTTCGGCGACAAGGCCGTCCTGCTCAGCCTGGCCAAGCAGGTCAACGGCCTGGACACGCCCGAGTTCCAGGCCTGCGTCAACGACAACAAGTTCGGCGGGTGGGTGTCCGCGGTGCAGCAGGACTTCGACAAGTCCAGCTTCAAGTCCACCCCGACGGTGCTGCTCAACGGCCAGCCGATCTACCCGAAGAACGGCAGCGAGGAGATCACCCCGGCCAACCTGGTGGCCTGGGTGGACGCCGCGAACCAGGGCAAGCAGCTGGGCACGGCGGGTTCGCACGGGCAGACCCCGGCGCCGACCAGCACCGCCTCGGAGGCCAACAACCCGTCGCCGACGGCCGGCTGAGCCCGCTCCGCCGCGCCGCCCCCTCCCCGTCCGGAGGGGGCGGCGCCGCCCGTTGTTCGGCTTCTGTGACCCCACGGGGGTCCGAGGGGGCCGTCGGACCCTGTAGCGTCGGGACTGCCATGGATATCGCCTACATTCCCAGCCCGTCGCGGGGCGTCCTGTACCTCGGACCGATCCCGCTGCGCGCCTACGCCTTCTGCATCATCCTCGGTGTCGTCGTCGCCGTCTGGCTCGGCAGCAAGCGCTGGGTCGCCCGGGGCGGTGCCAAGCACACCGTCGGCGACATCGCCGTCTGGGCCGTGCCGTTCGGTCTGGTCGGCGGCCGCCTGTACCACGTGATCACCGACGGCGGCCGACTGTACTTCGCCGAGGGGAAGAACCCCTGGGACGCCCTCAAGATCTGGGAGGGCGGCCTCGGCATCTGGGGCGCCGTCGCGCTGGGCGCGGTCGGCGCCTGGATCGGCGCCCGCCGCCGGGGCGTGCCGCTGCCCGCGTACGCCGACGCCATCGCACCGGGCATCGCGCTCGCGCAGGCGCTGGGCCGCTGGGGCAACTACTTCAACCAGGAGCTGTACGGCCGGTCGACCACCCTGCCGTGGGGCCTGGAGATCGACAAGACGCTGGCCGACGGCGAGGTCGTGAAGGGCGTCTACCACCCGACCTTCCTGTACGAGTCGCTCTGGTGCGTCGGCGTCGCACTGCTGGTGATCTGGGCGGACCGCCGGTTCACGCTGGGCCACGGCCGGGCGTTCGCGCTGTACGTCGCCGCGTACACGGTGGGCCGGTTCTGGATCGAGTGGCTGCGGATCGACGACGCGCACGTCTACTTCGGCCTGCGGCTGAACGACTGGGTGTCCATCGCGGTGTTCCTGGGCGCGGTGGCGTACTTCGTGATCGTGGGCCGGACGCGGCCCGGGCGGGAGGACCCGGCGAGCATCGACCCGGCCGCGCACCAGGCGGCGGAGGAGGCCGGGTCGGGCGAGCAGGGCGGGAAGGCGGCCGATCAGAAGGCGGCCGACGGCAAGGCGGCCGACGAGAAGGCCGGGAAGAGCGCCGACGGTGACGCCGGGAAGCCCGGCAAGGCCGACGGGAAGCCGGTGCCGAGCAAGCCGGCCGGGCCCGTCGCCGACGGGGCGGCGGCCGCCGGGACGGTCGGCGAGGACGCCAAGAACCCGATCTGACCTGGGACTTCCCCTGGCTGAGGCCACCCTTCGCGAGCTGCGCGAAGGGTGGCCTCAGTGGTGTTCGGACAGCCTTACTTTGCTGGAAATGCCCAGGTCAGGCGGGCTACGTTCGGGGCTGACGAACAACGACGGAGGGGAACGACGATGAGCGCGATCACTGTGGAGGCCGACGCCGCACACCAGCCCCGGATACCCGCGGCCGACCACCACCGGGACGTCAACGGAGGCTGGCTGCGGCCGGCCGTGTTCGGCGCGGTGGACGGGCTGGTGTCCAACTTCGCGCTGATGACCGGGGTGGTCGGCGGCGCGGCGTCCAACGGGACGGTGATCCTGACCGGGCTGGCGGGCCTGGCGGCCGGCGCCTGCTCGATGGCGGCGGGGGAGTACACCTCGGTGGCCTCGCAGCGGGAACTGGTGCAGGCCGAGATCGAGGTCGAGCGGCTGGAGCTGAGCCGCAACCCGCACGGGGAGCTGGCCGAGCTGGCCCAGCTGTACGTCTCGCGCGGGGTGGATCCGGAGCTGGCCCACGAGGTGGCCCGGCAGCTGTCCGCCGACCCCGAGCTGGCCCTGGAGGTGCACGCCCGCGAGGAACTGGGCGTCGACCCGACCGACCTGCCCTCGCCGCTGGTGGCGGCCGGCTCGTCGTTCCTGTGCTTCGCGCTCGGCGCGCTGCTGCCGCTGCTGCCGTACCTGCTGGGGGCGACCGCGCTGCTGCCCGCCATGCTGCTGGCGGGGGCCGGGCTGTTCCTGTGCGGTGCGGTGGTGGCCCGGGTGACGGCGCGCAGCTGGTGGTTCAGCGGGCTGCGGCAGCTGGTGCTGGGCGGTGCCGCCGCCGGGGTGACCTACCTGCTCGGATGGCTGATCGGTGGGCACGTGGGGTGACCGGCGCTCTGCATGATTATGCCGTGCAGTGAGTGACGTTTCACACATGGGCGTCCGACGGCGCCTGGCACTGTCTCACCATCCGGGCCCCCGAGCCGCGGATTCGCATCCGCGGACGGGCTCCCGGGATGGATTCGCAGGCATCCATGATCGGCTTCTGTGGCGATCCGGTTTCGCCCCTGTTTCAGGCGGCGGACCGTTGGGCACAATCGTCGGGACGCGCACTGTGGCGCGTCCCTCCCCCACACCCCCTGACCTGCGCGCCGTCCCGCCATGTGGACGGGATATTCCGCTTCTCGGGATCGTGGGCATCATGGAACTTGCACGACACCGCACCATCGCATCAGGGCCAACGTCGTCCCTCCTTGCACCAACTTGCCGAAAGACGACGACGGGAGAGCCGATGCTGTCTGCATCCATGCACTCCGCCAACGAGCCCCAGGCCGGCGCCGCCCGCCAGCCGTACGCGCTCGTGCCGGATGCGCGACCTGCTGCTCAGGGCCTGTACGACCCGCGGAACGAGCACGACGCCTGTGGCGTCGGTTTCGTCGCCACGCTGACCGGCATCGCCGACCACACCATCGTCGAGCAGGCGCTGAACGTCCTGCGCAACCTGGAGCACCGCGGCGCCACCGGCGCCGAGCCCGACTCCGGCGACGGTGCGGGCATCCTGACCCAGGTCCCGGACGCCTTCCTGCGCGGGAAGGTCGGCTTCGACCTCCCGGCGGCCGGGTCCTACGCCGTCGGCATCGCCTTCCTGCCGGACGACGACGAGAAGGACGCCGCGGCCGCCGCGCGGATCGAGTCCATCGCCGCCGAGGAGGGCCTGACCGTCCTCGGCTGGCGCGACGTCCCGGTCACCCCGGACCTGCTCGGCTCCACCGCCCGCAGCGTGATGCCGCGCTTCCGCCAGCTGTTCCTCGCCGGGGCCGACCGGGCCGGCATCGAGCTGGACCGGATCGCCTTCGTGGTCCGCAAGCGGGCCGAGCGCGAGGCCGGGGTCTACTTCCCGTCGCTGTCCGCGCGCACCATCGTCTACAAGGGCATGCTGACCACCGGCCAGCTGGAGCCCTTCTTCCCCGACCTGTCGGACCGCACCTACACGTCCGCGGTCGGCCTGGTGCACTCCCGCTTCTCCACCAACACCTTCCCGAGCTGGCCGCTCGCCCACCCGTACCGCTTCGTCGCGCACAACGGCGAGATCAACACGGTCAAGGGCAACCGCAACTGGATGCAGGCCCGGGAGTCGCAGCTCGCCACCGACCTCATCCCGGGCGACCTGTCGCGGATCTTCCCGGTCTGCACCCCGGACCACTCCGACTCCGCCTCCTTCGACGAGGTCCTGGAACTGCTCCACCTGGGCGGCCGCTCGCTGCCGCACTCGGTGCTGATGATGATCCCGGAGGCGTGGGAGAACCACGCCACCATGAGCCCGGCCCGCCGCGCGTTCTACCAGTACCACTCCAACCTGATGGAGCCCTGGGACGGCCCGGCCTGCGTCACCTTCACCGACGGCACCCAGATCGGCGCCGTGCTCGACCGCAACGGCCTGCGCCCCGCCCGGTACTGGATCACCGAGGACGGCCTCGTCGTCCTCTCCTCCGAGGTCGGCGTGCTCGACATCGACCAGGAGAAGGTCACCAGGAAGGGCCGCCTCCAGCCCGGCCGGATGTTCCTGGTGGACACCGCCCAGGGCCGGATCGTCGAGGACGAGGAGATCAAGTCCGCCCTCGCCGCCGAACACCCGTACCAGGAGTGGGTGGACGGCGGGCAGATCCAGCTCGCCAAGCTGCCCGAGCGCGAGCACATCGCCCACACCCACGCCTCCGTCACCCGCCGCCAGCAGACCTTCGGCTACACCGAGGAGGAGCTGCGGGTCATCCTCGCCCCGATGGCGCGCACCGGCGCCGAGGCGCTCGGCTCGATGGGCACCGACTCGCCGATCGCCGCGCTGAGCGAGAAGCCCCGCCTGCTGTTCGACTACTTCGTGCAGCTCTTCGCCCAGGTCACCAACCCGCCGCTGGACGCCATCCGCGAGGAGCTCGTCACCTCGCTGCTGTCCAACCTCGGCCCGGAGGGCAACCTGCTGGCCGCCGAGGCCGCCTCCTGCCGCTCGGTCGGCATCACCTTCCCGGTGATCGACAACGACGAGCTGGCCAAGCTCGTCCACATCAACGCCGACGGCGACCAGCCCGGCCTCAAGGCCGTCACGCTCTCCGGCCTCTACCGGGTCGCCACCGGCGGCCGGGGCCTGGCCTCCCGGCTCGCCGAGATCGCCGCCGAGGCCGACGCCGCGATCGCCGACGGAGCCCGGATCATCGTCCTCTCCGACCGGCACTCGGACGCCGAGCACGCGCCGATCCCCTCGCTGCTGCTCACCTCGGCCGTCCACCACCACCTGATCCGCACCAAGCAGCGCACCCGGGTGTCGCTGCTGGTCGAGGCCGGCGACGTCCGCGAGGTGCACCACGTCGCGCTGCTGATCGGCTACGGCGCCGGGGCCGTCAACCCGTACCTGGCGATGGAGTCGGTCGAGGACCTGGTCGCCCAGGGAGTGTTCATCGAGGGCGCCGAGCCCGAGAAGGCCATCAAGAACCTGATCAAGGCGCTCGGCAAGGGCGTGCTCAAGGTCATGTCCAAGATGGGCATCTCGACCGTGGCCTCCTACCGCGGCGCCCAGGTCTTCGAGGCCATCGGCCTCTCCCAGGACCTCGTCGACGGCTACTTCTCCGGCACCACCACCAAGCTCGGCGGCATCGGCCTGGAGGAGATCGCCCGCGAGACCGCCGCCCGGCACGCCAAGGCGTACCCGGCCTCCGGCATCCCGGCCGCGCACCGCGCCCTGGAGATCGGCGGCGAGTACCAGTGGCGCCGCGAGGGCGAGCCGCACCTGTTCGACCCGGACACCGTCTTCCGGCTCCAGCACTCCACCCGCAACCGCCGCTACGACATCTTCAAGCAGTACACGGACCGGGTGAACGAGCAGTCCGAGCGGCTGATGACGCTGCGCGGCCTGTTCCAGCTGGACGGCCTCGGGCGCGAGCCGATCCCGGTCGAGGACGTCGAGCCGGTCTCCGAGATCGTCAAGCGCTTCTCCACCGGCGCCATGTCGTACGGCTCGATCTCCCGCGAGGCGCACGAGACCCTGGCCATCGCGATGAACCGCCTCGGCGGCAAGTCCAACACCGGCGAGGGCGGCGAGGACCCGGACCGGCTGTACGACCCGGAGCGCCGCTCGGCGATCAAGCAGGTCGCCTCCGGCCGCTTCGGCGTCACCTCCGAGTACCTGGTCAACGCCGACGACATCCAGATCAAGATGGCCCAGGGCGCCAAGCCCGGCGAGGGCGGCCAGCTGCCCGGCCACAAGGTGTACCCGTGGGTCGCCAGGACCCGGCACTCCACCCCGGGCGTCGGCCTGATCTCCCCGCCGCCGCACCACGACATCTACTCGATCGAGGACCTGGCCCAGCTGATCCACGACCTCAAGAACGCCAACCCGGCGGCCCGCATCCACGTGAAGCTGGTCTCCGAGGTCGGCGTCGGGACGGTCGCGGCGGGCGTGTCCAAGGCGCACGCCGACGTGGTGCTGGTCTCCGGGCACGACGGCGGGACGGGCGCCTCGCCGCTCACCTCGCTGAAGCACGCCGGCGGACCCTGGGAGCTGGGGCTCGCCGAGACCCAGCAGACCCTGCTGCTCAACGGGCTGCGCGACCGCATCGTCGTCCAGACCGACGGCCAGCTGAAGACCGGCCGCGACGTGGTGATCGCCGCACTGCTCGGCGCCGAGGAGTTCGGCTTCGCGACCGCCCCGCTGGTGGTCTCCGGCTGCATCATGATGCGCGTCTGCCACCTGGACACCTGCCCGGTCGGCGTCGCCACCCAGAACCCGGTGCTGCGCGAGCGGTTCTCCGGCAAGCCCGAATTCGTCGTCAACTTCTTCGAGTTCATCGCCGAGGAGGTCCGGGAGATCCTGGCCTCGCTGGGCTTCCGCTCGATCGAGGAAGCCGTCGGCCGCGCCGAGCACATCGACGCCCGGGCCGCGATCGACCACTGGAAGGCCGCCGGGCTCGACCTCGCCCCGCTGTTCCACGTGCCGGAGCTGCCCGAGGGCGCCGCACGGCACCGCACCACCACCCAGGACCACGCGCTCGACAAGGCCCTGGACAACCAGCTGATCACCCTCGCCGAGGACGCGCTGGAGCGCGGCGACGCCGTCCGCATCCAGCTGCCGATCCGCAACGTCAACCGCACCGTCGGCACCATGCTCGGCCACGAGGTGACCAAGCGGTACCGGGGCGAGGGCCTGCCGGAGGGGACCATCGACGTCACCTTCACCGGCTCCGCCGGGCAGTCCTTCGGCGCCTTCCTGCCGCGCGGCGTGACCCTGCGCCTGGAGGGCGACGCCAACGACTACGTCGGCAAGGGCCTCTCGGGCGGCGTGGTCGTCGTCCGCCCGGCCCGCGAGGCGGCGGCCATCGGCAACGACGCGCAGAACCACGTCATCGCCGGCAACACCATCGGCTACGGCGCCACCTCGGGCCGCGTCCACCTGCGCGGCAAGGCCGGCGAGCGCTTCGCCGTCCGCAACTCCGGGGCCACCCTGGTGGTCGAGGGCGTGGGCGACCACGGCCTGGAGTACATGACCGGCGGCCGGGTCGTCGTCCTCGGCGAGACCGGACGCAACCTCGCGGCGGGCATGTCCGGCGGCATCGCGTACGTCCTGGACCTGCGCCCCGCCAACGTCAACGACGGCATGGTGGGCATCGAGGCCCCCACCGCCGCCGACCGCGACTGGCTGCGCGAGACCGTGCAGCAGCACTACGAGGAGACCGGCTCCACCGTCGCCGCCGAACTCCTGGCGGACTGGGGCAGCGGGGTCTCCCGCTTCTCCAAGATCATGCCGACCGACTACAAGGCAGTGCTCGCCGCCAAGGACGCCGCTGAGCGCGACGGCCTCTCCGAGGCCGAGACCACCGCGAAGATGATGGAGGCGGCTAATGGCTGACCCCAAGGGCTTCCTGACCACGCCCAAGCAGCTGGCGGAGCGCCGCCCGGTCGACGTCCGGATCAAGGACTGGAACGAGGTCTACGTCGAGCGCGGCCTCCTGCCGATCATCACCAAGCAGGCCGGCCGCTGCATGGACTGCGGCATCCCGTTCTGCCACAACGGCTGCCCGCTCGGGAACCTCATCCCCGAGTGGAACGACCTGGCCTACCGGGACGACTTCGTCGGCGCCATCGAGCGGCTGCACGCCACCAACAACTTCCCGGAGTTCACCGGGCGGCTGTGCCCCGCGCCCTGCGAGTCCGCGTGCGTCCTCGGCATCAACCAGGACGCGGTGACCATCAAGAACGTCGAGGTCACCATCATCGACAAGGCCTGGGACCGCGGCGGGGTCACCCCGCAGGTGCCCGAGCGCCTCTCCGGCAAGACCGTCGCCGTGGTGGGCTCCGGCCCGGCCGGCCTCGCCGCCGCCCAGCAGCTCACCCGGGCCGGGCACACCGTCGTGGTGTACGAGCGGGCCGACCGGATCGGCGGACTGCTGCGCTACGGCATCCCCGAGTTCAAGATGGAGAAGCGCCACATCAACCGCCGCATCGAGCAGATGCGGGCGGAGGGCACCCGGTTCCGCACCGGCGTGCACGTCGGCGAGGACATCACCGGCCAGCAGCTGCGCGAGCGCTTCGACGCCGTGGTCGTCGCGGCCGGCGCCACCACCGCCCGCGACCTGCCGGTGCCCGGACGCGAGCTCAAGGGCGTCCACCAGGCGATGGAGTACCTGCCGCTGGCCAACAAGGTGCAGGAGGGCGACTTCGTCGAGTCCCCGATCAGCGCCAAGGGCAAGCACGTGGTCGTGATCGGCGGCGGCGACACCGGCGCGGACTGCGTCGGCACCGCGCACCGGCAGGGGGCGGCCTCCGTCACCCAGCTGGAGATCATGCCGCGGCCCGGCGAGGAGCGGCCCGGACACCAGCCGTGGCCGACCATGCCGATGACCTACAAGGTCACCTCCGCGCACGAGGAGGGCGGCGAGCGGATCTACTCCGTCAACACCACCCACTTCACCGGCGACGAGGACGGCAACGTCCAGGAACTGCACCTCGTCGAGGTGGAGTTCAAGGACGGCCGGTTCGAGCCGGTGCCCGGCACCGAGCGGGCCGTCCCGGCGCAGCTGGTCACCCTCGCCATGGGCTTCACCGGGACGGACGTCCGGAACGGGCTGGTCGAGCAGCTGGGAGCGGACCTCGACGCGCGCGGTAACATTGCCCGCGATGGCCGGTTCGCCACCAATGTCGATGGCGTGTACGTCTGCGGAGACGCCGGCCGTGGCCAGTCGCTGATCGTCTGGGCCATCGCGGAAGGCCGTTCGGCCGCAGCCGCGGTGGACAGGTACCTGGGCGGCAAGACCCCGCTTCCCGCCCCGATCCGGCCCACGGACCGCCCCCTGGTGGTCTGACGGACGGACGGTCCGACCGGCCCCCACCGAACGCCCGGCGCCGCATCGCCGGGAGCTCAACCCGCTGCCCCCGCCAGCGTCGCCGGGCCAACGCGGTCTCCTGGCGCCTGCCCTCTTCCCCGACCAGTTGGAGGGCGGGCGCCGTCGCGTTCCCCGACGGCTCGGCGGCGTTCCGCCACGGTCCCGTCGCGTTCCCCGACGGTCGGGCGGTGCCAGGCGTCCGGAGCCGTCCGCCGGGCGGCGCGATCCCGCGCAGCGGGCTGTTGTTCGTCGGTGCCAGGTGGCAGACTGCGGCCGACGGCCGGGGGGCTGGGCGAGTGCGGAGGACGACGTCGATGGGCACGACTCAGGCAGGCGGGGGCGCCACCGTACGGCGTCTGCTGCTCGGCACCCAGCTGCGCAAGCTCCGCGAGGCCAGAGGTGTCAGCCGGGAGGAGGCCGGGTACTCGATCCGGGCCTCCGAGTCCAAGATCAGCCGGATGGAGCTCGGCCGGGTCGGCTTCAAGGAACGCGACGTCGCCGACCTGCTCACCCTGTACGGCGTCGAGGCCGAGCAGGAGCGCGCCACCCTCCTCGGGCTGCTGCGCGACGCCAACGCCAGCTCCTGGTGGCACGAGTACGGCGACGTGCTGCCCGGCTGGTTCCAGAACTACCTGGGGCTGGAGGAGGCCGCCGCCGAGATCCGCAGCTACGAGGTCCAGTTCGTCCACGGGCTGCTCCAGACCGCCGACTACGCCCGGGCCGTGGTCACCGCCGGCTGCCACGCCCACGGGCCGCAGGAGATCGAGCGCCGGGTCGACGTACGGCTCAGGCGGCAGGCGGTGCTGACCGCCGAGCGGGCGCCGCAGCTGGTCGCCGTCCTGGACGAGGCCGCGCTGCGCCGGCCCTGGGGCGGGCCGGAGTTGATGCGCGGTCAGTTGGACCGGCTGCTGGAGCTCGGCGAACTGCCCAACGTCCGGCTCCAGGTGCTGCCGCTGGGCAACGCCGGGCTGAGCGCGGAGAGCGGCGCCTTCACCGTCCTGGGCTTCGCCGAGGCCGAGCTGGCGGACGTGGTGTACCTGGAGCAGTTCACCACCGCGCTCTACCTCGACAAGCCCGCCGAGGTGGCCGAGTACCGGCAGGCGATGGACGACCTGGTCGCGGACAGCCTGGACCCGGCGCCGACCCGGGACCTGCTGCACGCGATGCGCCAGGAGTTGTAGTCCGTCAGTACCATGAGTCCCCATCAGGTCGGTGCATGAGAGGGAACAGATGTCGTACTTCTCCGAGTTGGCGCTGCAGTACATCGACGGCGAGTGGTGCGGCGGCAGCGGCTCCTGGGACATCGTCGACGTCGACCCCTACACCGGCGACAAGCTCGCCGCCATCACCGTCGCCACCGTCGACGAGGTCGACCGGGCCTACCGCGCCGCCGAGCGCGCCCAGAAGGCATGGGCCGCCGCCAACCCGTACCAGCGGCGGCTGGTCTTCGAGCGGGCGCTGCGGCTGCTGGAGGAGCGCGAGCCGGAGATCGTCCGGGCGATCATGGTCGAACTCGGCGGCACCGCGCTGAAGGCCGGCTTCGAGCTGTCGCTGGTCAAGGACGTGCTGCGGGAGTGCCTGCACCTCTCGGTGGCCCCCGAGGGCCGGCTGCTGGCCTCGCCCGCCCCCGGCCGGGAGAACCGGCTCTACCGGCTGCCGGTCGGCGTGGTCGGCGTGATCAGCCCGTTCAACTTCCCGCTGTTCCTGGCGCTCAAGGCCGTCGCCCCGGCGCTCGCGCTCGGCAACGGCGTCGTCCTCAAGCCGCACCAGGAGACCCCGGTGGTCGGCGGCGGACTGATCGCGAAGCTCTTCGAGGACGCGGGGCTGCCGCCCGGCCTGCTGAACGTGGTGGTCACCGACATCGCCGAGATCGGCGACAGCTTCCTGGAGCACCCGGTGCCCAAGGTGATCTCCTTCACCGGCTCCGACAAGGTCGGCCGGCACGTCGCCACCGTCGCCGCCGCGCACTTCAAGCGGACGGTGCTGGAGCTCGGCGGCAACAGCGCGCTGATCGTCCTCGACGACGCCGACGTGGACCACGCCGTGGACGCCGCCGTGTTCAGCCGCTTCATCCACCAGGGGCAGGTCTGCATGGCCGCCAACCGGGTGCTGGTGGACCGCGCCGTCGAGGCCGAGTTCACCGAGAAGTTCGTCGCCAAGGTCGCCTCGCTCACCGTCGGCGACCCCAAGGACCCGGCCACCCACATCGGCCCGCTGATCAACCCCGTCCAGGCCGACGCCCTCGACGCCCAGATCGACCAGGCGATCGCGGCCGGCGCCACCGCACTGCTGCGCGGCACCACGACCGGAAGCCTGATGGCGCCGACCGTGCTCACCGGCCTGGCGGAGGGCGCGCCGATCCTGCGCAACGAACTCTTCGGCCCGGTCGTGCTGCTGGTGCCCTTCGACGGCGAGGACGAGGCCGTGCGGCTCGCCAACGACACGCCGTTCGGGCTCAGCGGCGCGGTGCACACCGCGAACGTCGAGCGCGGCGTGAAGCTCGCCCAGCGGATCGAGACCGGCATGATCCACGTCAACGGCGGCACCATCGCCGACGAGCCGGGCGTGCCCTTCGGCGGCGAGAAGAACTCCGGCGTCGGCCGCCTCAACGGCGAGTCCACGGTGGACGCCTTCACCACCGTGAAGTGGATCTCCGTCCAGCACGAGCGCGCGGTCTTCCCCTTCTGATCCGGGGGAATCCGGACGTGCGGGCCTCCCGGCGGCAGCCGCCGGGAGGCCCGTGTCGCTCTGCCGTTCAGGCCGGGTGGCGGAGCAGGCCGTCGGTGGCGAGCTCGAAGCCGAAGGGGGCCGGGATCGGGACACGGTCGCCGAACTTGCCGTTCCACTGCCGGTGGTAGCCGCTGCCGGACGGCTCGGAGTAGAGCGTCAGATCGCCCTCGCGCGGGTCGATCAGCAGGTACAGCGGGATGGCCATGAGCGGGTAGTCGCGGACCTTGCCGACCAGGTCGTTCTCCGGGTTCGACGGGGAGACGATCTCCACGGCGATGGCCGCCTGCTCGGCGGGGACCTGGTTGCCGCCCTCCTCGAGTGCCGAGAGGGGGATGTAGGTCAGGTCCGGGTTGCGGAGCTTGCCGACGTTCGGGGAGGCGAGGTCGGTGTTCTCGCTGGGCATCAGGCCGCTGGGTTCGTGAGCTTCGAACTGCCTTCGGATGAGCAGCAGATTGCGCTGGTGGATCACCGACGGGCCGGCCGTCATGATGATCTCGTCGCCGGAGATCTCGATCTTCCACCCGGTCGGAGGCGTCAGACTCCGGGCGTAGGCCAGCAGCCGGGCGTGGCGGTCGGGGATCTGGAACTCGCCCATGGCGCCGTATTCTCCCACCGGACAGGCCGAAAGGCCGTCGCCGGACGGGCGACGGCCTTTCGACGGGGAGCGTCGGTCAGAAGACCGGCTGGCCGGCGCGGACGAGGCGCCAGGAGTCGGTGAAGAAGTCGGCGGGGTCGATGACGCCCTTGGCCTTGACCCAGGCGATCATCGTGTTGCGGATCTCGTCGGAGTTCGACCAGACCATCTTGGCCTTGGCGACGTGCGGGAAGTTGCCGCCGCCGTTGGCGCGGTAGTTGTTCACGGCGAGGACGAACTCGGCGGCCGGGTCGATCGGCTTGCCCTGGAAGGACAGGTTGACGATCCGCGAGCCCTTCGGCTGGGCGATGTCGATGTCGTAGCTCAGGCCGTAGACCGAGTCGTAGTTGTAGTCCGGGGTGGCCTCGGCGCCGGTCAGGGCCTCCTTGTCGACCGGGGCGCCCGGGGCGAGCTGGTTGTAGTACTTGACCGAGTACTCCAGGTAGTCCTTGAGCTGGGCGCCCGTCAGGATGCGGGCCTCCAGGGTGTTCTCGTAGATGTAGAGGCCCGCGGCGTCGCGCAGCTTGACCTGGCCGGACGGGATCAGGGCGGTGCGGTTGAACGGGGCGGCCTGGGCCAGCACCGGGAGCTTGGCGTACTGCCCGCCCGCCAGCGCGGCCTTGACGGCGTCGGCCTGGACCTTGCCGATCAGGTCGATGATCGGGGTGGCCTTGAAGCGGGCGTCGGCGATCGACAGCTCGATCTTGCTGGTGCCGATCTGCTGGTTGACGTACGCGACGACCTTCTTGTGCTGGTCCGCGATCGCGTTGGTGATCTCCGGGTTCTCCGGCACGGTGTTGGAGTTCAGCAGCCGCGAGGAGACCGAGGCGACCTTCCAGACGCCGTCGACGAACTCGACCTCGAAGTCGAAGCAGGTCAGCCGCTGGCCGTAGCAGAGTGGCTCGGAGAGGACGACGGTGCGGCCGGTCTTCTTGTTGACGACCAGGCGCTGCGCGATCTCCTTGTGGGCGTGGCCCACCAGCACCGCGTCGATGTCGGGGACGGTCTCCGCCAGCGCCACCGAGACGTTCTCGCCCCAGGGCAGCTGGTCGCCCCAGGTGGTCGCCTCGTCGCAGCCGGAGTGCGCCGAGACCACGATGACGTCCGCGCCCGCGGCCTTCATCCGCGGCACCCAGGTGGCGGCGGTCTCGACGATGCCCGGGAAGACCATCTTGCCGCTGACGTTGGCCTTGTCCCAGATCGCGATGCCCGGGTTGGTGAGGCCGAGGATGCCGACCTTCACCGGGCGGCCCCCGCCCAGGCGCAGCTCCTTGATCACGTAGGGCTTGAAGGCCGGCTTCTCGTTCTTCGCGTTCAGCGCGTTGGCGCCCAGCAGCGGGAACTCCAGCTGGTCCTCGTAGGCCTTCAGGAGCGGGATGCCGTAGTTGAACTCGTGGTTGCCGAGCGCGGCTGCGTCGTACTCCATGAGGTTCATGGCGACGGCCATCGGGTGGTCCGGCACGGTGTTGGCCTCGGTGTCGATCGACTCGATCCGGGCGTAGTAGTAGGACAGCTGGGTGCCCTGGATGGTGTCGCCGGAGTCGATCAGCAGGCAGCGGTCCCAGCCCTTCTCCTCGCGCACCTGGTTGGCCAGGGTGGAGATCTTGGCGAGGCCGACCGCGTTGTGGGCCTTGTCGGTGTACTCGGCGTCGGTGAAGTAGTCCCAGTTGAGCACCCGGCCGTGCAGGTCGGTGGTGCCCATGACGGTGAAGGCCTGCTTGCGCGGCTTGCGCTGCTGGCCCTTGGCGGCCGCCGTGTCCGGCTGGGCGGCCGCGGCGGAGGGGGCGGCGGCCAGGGTGGCGCCACCGGCCAGGGCGGCACCGGCGGCGGTGGCGGCGGACCGGGTGACGAAGTCACGGCGGTTCAGGGGCATGGACGACTCTCCCGAGTGGGGCGACGGCGGATGGACCGTCAACTGGTATTCGTGAACAAAAGTGTGCGTGCACGCGTCGACGCGCGTAGAGGGACGCGCGTAGAAGTGTGCCGTGCGGGCCGGGGTGCTGAATAGCCCCCTGACCTGTCCAAGAGGTGAGATCTTGGCGACTCGCTCGTGACGGGATCGGGGGAGAAGCGGGGTGACGGGGAGGCGGGGACGGGCTGTGGGGCGGGCCGTGGGGGCCGGGGGGCGTGGGGGCCGTGGGGGCGGGCCGTGGGGAGGGCCGACCGACGTCCGGTCAGGACAGCTCGCCCACGAGCCGGTCCACCTCGCGGCCCAGCTGGACCGCCGGGTCCGGATCGCCCGGCCCCGCCCAGGGCTGCCAGGCCCGCGCCCGCAGGTAGCCGGCCACCGCGACCGGCAGCCGGTGCCGGACGATCCGCTCCGCCACCGGGCTGCTCGGGCCGGCCACGTGCAGCGCCGCCAGCAGGCCGTCCACCCCGGCCGAGGGCGGCAGCGGCACGGTGTCCAGGTAGGCGGCCAGCGCCACCAGCCCGGGGTCGGGGGCCGGGCGCGTCGGCCGCTCGCGCTCCGGCTGTCCGCGTTCCGGCCGCTCGGGTTCCGACCCGCCGTGCCCCGGCCCCTCGCGCTCCGGCGCGCGCGGTCCGGTGACTCCCGTCCCCCCGATCCCCCCGAGGGCCGTCCCCGTCCCGCCGCCGGACACCCCGCGGCGGCCTCCGCGGGGCCCCGGGGCGGGCGTCAGCAGCGCGCCCACCCCGTACAGCCCGGCCACGACCCCCGGCCACCAGGCCCCGCCCAGCCCGGCGAAGTGCAGCCCCAGGCCGACCGCGCCGCCGGCGCAGCCGACCAGGTTCCGGGCCGATTCCAGGTAGCGCAGCACCCGGGGGCCGAGCCCGTCACCGTCACTGGTAGCCACGGATCTCCTCGAACACCCCGTCCAGCGAGCCCGTACCGTCGAACAGCTTGCCGCCGCTCAGGTCCGCGATCCCCTGGAGCTGGCCCACCGCCGCCTCCCCGAACTTGATCGGGAACACCGGGATCGCCTTCTCCCCGGCCGGCAGCGCGTCGTGGAAGCGCTTGAAGTCGGCGTCCGTCGCACCGGCGTTGCTCTCCCCGTCCGTCATCAGCACGATCGAGGTGAACCGGTCGTCGCCGGCCGCCGCCTGCTGGCGCTCGATCACCCGGTAGGCCTCCTCCAGCGAGGAGTACACCGCCGTCCCGCCCGAGGCGGCCAGCGACTGCACGTCCGCGTCGATCGAGGCCAGCTCCGCCTGCGGGCCCGGCTGGCTGCCGGTGGGCGGCACCACGTGGGTCTTGGTCCACTTCACCGCGGAGGCGAAGGAGAGCAGCGTGATCTCCTCGCGGTCCCGGAAGCGGCGCACCCCGCGGGTGTCGTCCGCCCCGGTCAGCCGGCCCAGCGCGCTCTTCAGCGCGGCGATCCGCGAGCCCTCCATCGAGCCCGAGGTGTCCAGCACGTACACCGTCCGGGACGGGCGGCGCAGCTCGTTCTGGTACGCGGCCAGCAGGCCGTCCGCGACCGCCCTGGTGCCCGGGAACGGCAGCTCCTTGCGGCGGTCCGCGGGCAGCCCGGCCGCCGGGGCCGCGCCCGCCGTCACCGGGCGGCGCAGCGTCACCTCGGAGATCCGTTTCTGCACGTCCTCCTTGAGCAGGTACGCGGTCAGCCGCTGGAAGGAGTCGCGCTGCTCCGGCGCCGCGGCGGACATCAGCGAGAGCGGGTAGTCCGCCGACACCACGCCGTCCACCGGCCGCACCACGGTCAGCTGCTGCGGCGGCGGCAGCGTCCTGTTCAGCGACAGCAGCACCGACTCGTAGTTGACCAGCGCGCCCACCACGCCCGACTCGGCCCGGGTGTACGCCTGCGCAAGCCAGCCGGAGGAACCGGAGGTCAGCTTCTGGCCCTTGAAGAACTCCTTCAGCTGCGGCGTGGCCTTCTGCACGTCCGCGTCGGTCAGCGCCGCGCCCGCGCCGGAGAAGGCCGAGGCCACCGCGACGAGCGTGGAGAAGCCCGAGTTGGAGCGGGACGGGTCGGCCATCCCGTACGGGAGCTTGCCGGCCGCGGCCGCGGCACCGACCTGCGCCCAGGTGACCTTCGAGCCGTCGCCCCAGCCGAGTTCGCCGAGCGCCGAGGAACGCACCCCGATCGCCACCGGCGAGACCATCACCGGGGTCTCGGAGACCACCTTGGACTTGCCGGCCGGATCGAGCCGCAGGTACTGGTTGGACGGGAACCACACGGCGTCGTACTTGCCGTCGGCCCGGCCCGAGGAGACGGTGTCCGCGCCGTCCAGGGTGCCCGTCCAGGAGAACTGCACGGTCACCCCGGTGGCCTTCCGGGCGTCCTCCAGGACCGGTGCCAGGTCCTGGAGTTCACTGCCGGCCAGGACGCGCAGCACCCCGGGACGGGCCGTCTGGGCGGGCGGGTCGCTGGGACCGGGGCCGGGCCCGGGGCCCGAGCCGCCGGAGGTGCAGGCGGTCACCGCGGCGAGCGCGGCGGCCAGCGCGGCGGCGAGCAGGCCGCGGCGCTTCATCGGGATGGTCACTTGGTCCCCTTCGCCGCGGCGGTCAGCTCGCGCAGGTTGTCCAGCGAGGGCAGGGTCGCCTGCTTGATCCTGGCGGCGGTCAGATCGGGTGCGAACGTCGGCTTCTTCTCCCGCATCAGGTTCGCGAAGGCCTCCGGCTTGGCCTGCGGCCGGAGCCCGTACTTGGCCTCCAGGCCGCGCAGCACGTCGTCGTTCTGGAGGACCTCGGCGAGCGTGCGGCCGTTGTCGGTGTGGGCCACGACGGTGTGGTCCGAGTAGACCGTGGTGTCCGGGTACATCACCACCATGTCCCCGGTGGGCTTGCCCTGGAGCGGCAGGGCGGCGGCCTGCGACTCGTACGCGAAGATCAGCGGGCTGCCGATCCCCGCCCCGAAGTCCCGGAACGGCTCGTCGCTGCTGCTCTTCTGGATGCCCTGCAGCGCGTTCGCCTTGTGCAGGACGTCCTTGACGTTGGCGACGCCGGCGGCGTCCGACACCACCTGGTGGCCGTTGGCGATGTAGGAGAGCAGCGCGAGGTACATCGCGCCCGAGGACGAGCTCTCCGGGTCGGTGGTGGTCACGAACAGCTGGCCGGACAGCTCGGGGTGTGCGGCGGCGCCGCTCAGCTCCTCCCATTTGCGGTTGCCCTTCAGGGCGTTGACGTACTCGTCCATCCGGAACGTCCAGACGCCGGTGGCCGGGTCCAGGTCGGCCAGCTTGTTGTCCCTCAGGACGTTGGCCACCGGCTCGTGGGCCACGATCACCAGCGGCGAGTAGAACGGCACCAGCGGGGAGTCCTGGAGCTTCCAGATGCGCTGGATCTCCCGTGCCGGTGCCGAGCTGGCCGGAAAGGCGAAGTCGAGCCCCGGGGTCTTGGCCGCCTGGTCGCTCATCGTCCAGGAGCCGGTGGAGTCCGCCCGGACCACCAGGCCCTTCTTCGCCAACTCCGCCTTGACCGCCTCGTCCTCGAAGAAGGCGCGCTTCTCCGAGCCGATCAGGCCGGTGACGGTGACCGTCTTGGTGTCCTTCGGTCCGTCGTCGTGGGGGATCAGTGCGAAGGCGACCCCACCCAACAGGGCCAGGGCCGCAACCACCCCCAGTGCGCGTCGCATGCCGAACGCCTCCCCCTCGTCCGCTCCTTCGTCCGGGTGGTGACCCGGGGCGCCCGGGCAGCCGCCCGGGGGTGACGAGCGTCTCGCCGGGCGGGGAGCGGCGGCGGACGCGGCGGTGAACCACGGGTGAACACCCCTTCACGGAATCGCATCGGAGGGCGGCGCGGGAGGCGTTCGGGAGGCGTGCGCGAGCGCCGTGGAGCGGGGCGCTCGCACAGCGGTCCGAGGGTGTGTCAGATTGTTCAACTCGCCTTACCCCAAAGGCCATCCCGCAGTCCGGACCCGCGTCGTGGTTACGCGCCGGTAATGCCTAGTCTCAGCACTATGCGCCGAGCAAAAATCGTCTGTACCCTCGGGCCCGCCACCGACTCGTACGACCAGATCAAATCCCTGGTCGACGCCGGGATGGACATCGCCCGACTGAACCTCAGTCACGGCTCGCACAGCGAGCACGAGGAACGCTACCGCCGCGTCCGCAAGGCCGCCGACGAGACCGGCCGCAGCGTCGGCGTCCTCGTCGACCTTCAAGGCCCGAAGATCCGGCTCGACACCTTCGCCCACGGTCCCGTACTTCTCGAACGCGGCGACGAGTTCACCATCTCCACCGACAAGGGCGTCGTGGGAGACAAGGACCGCTGCGGAACCACCTACTCCGGGCTCGCCGGGGACGTCAGCCGCGGCGAGCGCATCCTGGTCGACGACGGCCGGGTCACCCTGGAGGTCGTCGCCGTCGACGGGCCGCACGTGCGGTGCCTCGTCATCGAGGGCGGCCTGGTCTCCGACCACAAGGGCCTCAACCTCCCCGGCGTCGCCGTCTCCGTCCCCGCACTCAGCGACAAGGACGTCGCCGACCTGCGGTGGGCACTGCGGACCGGGGCCGACCTCGTCGCGCTCTCGTTCGTCCGCAGCGGGCGGGACGTCGAGGACGTCCACCGGATCATGGCGGAGGAGGGGCGCCGCGTCCCGGTCATCGCCAAGATCGAGAAGCCGCAGGCGGTGGAGAACCTGGAGTCCGTCGTCGACGCCTTCGACGGCATCATGGTGGCCCGCGGCGACCTGGGCGTGGAGATGCCCCTCGAACAGGTCCCACTGGTCCAGAAGCGCGCCATCAAGCTCGCCCGCCGCAACGCCAAGCCGGTCATCGTCGCGACCCAGATGCTCGACTCGATGATCAACACCTCCCGGCCGACCCGCGCCGAGGCCTCCGACGTCGCCAACGCCGTCCTGGACGGCACCGACGCGGTGATGCTCTCCGGGGAGACCTCGGTCGGCAAGTACCCGGTCGAGACCGTCAAGACCATGGCCCGGATCGTCGAGGCCGCCGAGAACGACATCCTGGCGGCCGGGCTGCCGCCCCTGACCACCGGCAGCAAGCCGCGGACCCAGGGCGGCGCCGTCGCCCGCGCGGCCGCCGAGATCGGCGACTTCCTGCACGCCAAGTACCTGATCGCCTTCACCCAGTCCGGCGACACCGCCCGCCGGCTCACCCGCTACCGCTCACCCATCCCGGTGCTCGCCTTCACCTACGAACCGGCCGTCCGCAGCCAACTCGCCCTCACCTGGGGCGTGGAGACCTTCCTCGGCCCGTTCGCCCCGACCACCGACCAGATGGTCGAACAGGTCGACGCGGCCCTCCTCTCGCTCGGCCGCTGCCAGAAGGGCGACATCGTCGTCATCACCGCCGGCTCACCCCCCGGCCTGGCCGGCTCCACCAACCTCGTCCGCGTCCACCACGTGGGAACCCTGGACGCCTGAGCGACTCTCGTACGGCTGTCCGCGGGCGGCGTCCCCCATTCGACGGGACGCCGCCCGTCCGGCGTCGGAACGGCGGTGGCGGCGCCTGGTGCATCCATAACATCCGTGTTATGACTTGGGGAGAGGTGGAGCTCGAACCGGAGGTCCGGGACTGGATCCTCGGGCTGGGCCAGGACGACCAGGAAACGGTCGCGTTCTCCATCGAACTGCTCGCCGTCCGCGGGCCGCTGCTCGGAGAGCCGCACACCCGGCAGTTGGACGGAAAGCTGAGGGAACTGCGCTTCCATCTGAACGAACTGGAGATGCGCATCACCTACTGGATCGCAACCGGTAGGAGGATCATCCTGCTGACGGTGTTCCGCAAGACGCGCATGCGGGAGCTCGGCGAGGTCGACCGGGCGAGGCGGGCGATGCGTCGGTGCGTGGCCGAGCAGCACACCGTCGATGAGGACGAGGAGTGGGTGGGATGAGCGAACGCACGTCCTGGCGGGCCATGCGCGAGGAGATCATGAACCGCCCCGGAGCCGGTGCCGCGTACGAGGCTGCCCGGATCCGCTTCGAACTCGGTGAGGCCGTCCGCCTGCGGCGCGAGGCCCTCGGAATGACCCAGGTTCAGTTGGCGGCGGCCATCGGCATGCGGCAGCCGGCCGTGGCCCGCTTCGAGGCGGGCGGGACGATGCCCACGATCGTGGTCCTGGAGAGGTTCGCCGAAGCGCTCGGCATGCGACTCACCGTTGAGCTGGAGCCGTTGGACAAGGCGAGCTGAGCCACACCGGTGCTCTTTACCCACAGTGGTGAAGGCATGCATCGCGGACAATCCTTCGAAACGAAGGAAAAGTACCCCGAGTGGGATTCGAACCCACGCTGGATGGTGTTTGAGACCACTGCCTCTACCGCTGGGCTATCGGGGCCAACCGCAGAATCGAAGGTGGCCCCCGACCCTGAATGCCCTAAACATACCGTGTCTGGGTACCCTCGTGCATGCAGTACCCCGCCGGAACTAGGAGCCCCGTGAGCACCGCCGACGAGCAGGCGCAGCCGCTTGAGACCGATACGCCCCAGATCACCCGGATCGTGATCGCCGAGGACGAGGCGCTGATCCGTCTCGATCTGAAGGAGATGCTGGAGGAAGAGGGGTACACCGTCGTCGGTGAGGCCGGGGACGGGGAGACGGCGGTGCGGCTGGTGGAGGAGCTGAAGCCGGATCTGGCGATCTTCGACGTGAAGATGCCGATCCTGGACGGGCTCTCGGCCGCCGAGCAGATCCATGAGAAGCACCTGGCCCCCGTGCTGATGCTGACCGCGTTCTCGCAGCGGGAGCTGGTGGACCGGGCGCGTGACGCCGGGGCGATGGCGTACATCGTCAAGCCGTTCTCGAAGTCGGACCTGGTGCCGGCGATCGAGATGGCGGTCTCCCGGTACGCGGAGATGCGGGCGCTGGAGAAGGAGATCGGGGACCTCAGCCAGCGGCTGGAGACCCGGAAGCTGGTGGACCGGGCGAAGGGCGTGCTGCAGACCAAGTTCGGGCTGAACGAGCCGGCCGCCTTCCGGTGGATCCAGAAGACCTCGATGGACCGTCGGATGACGATGGCGGCGGTGGCCGAGGCGGTCATCGAGGAGGGCGAGGCCCAGGACCGCAAGAAGGCGGAAGAGGCCAACGGCGAGTAGGGCGTGACAGCGAAGGGCCCGGCAGAACGTTTCTGCCGGGCCTTCCGCATGCGTCCGGGCGTCAGTCCTCGCCGAGGTAGGCCTTGCGGACGGACTCGTCGTGCAGGAGGTCGGCTCCCGTCCCCGAGAGGACGATGCGGCCGGTCTCCATGACGTAGCCGCGGTCGGAGAGGGAGAGCGCCGCCTGGGCGTTCTGCTCGACCAGCAGGATGGTCGTTCCGGAGGACTTCAGCTCCACGATGGTGGACATGATCTTCTGCATCATCAGCGGGGAGAGCCCCATCGAGGGCTCGTCCAGCATGAGCAGTTTGGGCTGGGACATCAGCGCCCGCCCCATCGCGAGCATCTGCTGCTCGCCGCCGGAGAGCGTGCCGGCGGCCTGGCGGCGGCGTTCGCCGAGGATCGGGAACAGGCCGTAGGCCCGGTCGACGTCGGCGGTGATGCCGGCGGCGTCGGTGCGCAGGAAGGCACCGAGGAGGAGGTTCTCCTCGATGGTCATCCGGGGGAAGATGTGCCGGCCCTCAGGGGAGTGGGCGAGGCCGAGGGCGACGATCTTGTGGGCGGGGACGGTCGAGAGGTCCCGGCCGTCGAAGGTGATCCGTCCGGCGGTGGGCTTGAGCAGGCCGGACAGGGTGCGCAGGGTGGTGGTCTTGCCGGCGCCGTTGGTGCCGATGAGGGTGGTGACCTCGCCCTGTTCGACGGTGAAGCTGATGCCCTTGACGGCTTCGATCTTGCCGTAGGCGACGCGGAGGTCCTCGACCTCGAGGAGTGCGGTCACTGGTCGGTCTCCGTAACGGCCGGGGTGGTGCCTTCGAGCGGGGCGCCGAGGTAGGCGGTGATGACGCGTTCGTCGTTCTGGACGGTCTCGCGGTCGCCTTCGACGATCTTCTGGCCCTGGACGAGCACCGCGGTGCGGTCGCAGAGGTTGAAGATGAAGCGCATGTCGTGCTCGATGACGAGGATGGAGACGCCCTTGTCGCGGATCGCGAAGACGAGTTCCTCGGCGGCCCGGGTCTCCTGGGGGTTCATGCCGGCGGTGGGTTCGTCGAGCAGCAGGAGGCCGGGTTCGGAGGCGAGGGCGCGGGCGATCTCCAGCTTGCGCTGCTCGCCGTAGGGGAGGTTGCGGGCGAGGTGGTCGGCCTTCTCGGCGAGGCCGGTGAACTCCAGGAGTTCCATGGCCTTCTCGCGGCTCTCGGCTTCGGCGCGGTGGTAGCCGGGGCCGCGCAGGATGGCGGAGAAGATGCCTTCCCTGGTGCGGGTGTGCCGGCCGACCAGGACGTTCTCCAGGACGGTCATGTTGGCGAACAGCCGGATGTTCTGGAAGGTGCGGGCGATGCCGGCCTGGGTGACCAGGTGGGGCTTGGGCGGCAGCAGGGTGTCGCGGTAGCGGACGGTGCCCTCGGTGGGGACGTACAGGCCGGTGAGGCAGTTGAAGAAGGTGGTCTTGCCGGCGCCGTTGGGGCCGATGAGACCGATGATCTCGCCTTCGCCGACGGTGAGGGAGACGTCGTTGACGGCGGTGAGGCCGCCGAAGCGCATGGTGACGCCGGTGACTTCGAGCAGGGGTGCGGCGGTGGTGGTCATCGGGTCGGTCACGCCCCTGCCTTGGTGAGTGCGGTCGGCTCGCCGGTGGCCTGGGCCGGGAGGGCGGCCTCGTGGAACTCCAGCTGCCGGCGCCGGTTGGGGATGAGGCCCTCGGGGCGCACCCGCATCAGGACGATGAGGGCGGCGCCGAAGGCGAGGAGCTGGTAGTCGGCGAGGAATTCGAGCTTCTTCGGGATGAGGAAGAGCAGCGTGGCGCCGGCCAGCGGGCCGCTGATGGTGCCCATGCCGCCGAGGATGACCGCGGCGAGCAGGAAGGCGGAGTTCGGCGGGAGGGCTTCGGCGAAGGTGTACTGGTCGGGGGTGACGGTGTAGCTGACGTGGGCCTGGACGGTGCCGGCCAGGCCGGCCAGCAGGGCGCCGAGGGCGAAGGCGAGCAGCTTGAGCCGGAAGCCGTTGATGCCCATGGCCTCGGCGGCGGTCTCGTCCTCGCGGATGGCGACCCAGGCGCGGCCGATGCGGGAGTTGCCGACCCGGGCGAAGACCAGGACGACCACGGCGGTGACGAGCAGCATCAGCAGGTAGTAGTTGGAGAAGCGGCCGAGTTCGACGCCGAGGACGGTGTGCGGCTTGCCGAGGTCGAAGCCGAGGATCTCCAGGTCGGGGATGCGCGGGATGCCGTTGGAGCCGTTGGTGATCTTGGGGCCGGTGGTGCCGTTGAGGTTGAGCATGGTGATGCGGAAGATCTCGCCGAACCCGAGGGTGACGATGGCGAGGTAGTCGCCGCGCAGCCGCAGGGTGGGGGCGCCGATCAGGACGCCGAAGACCATGGAGACGACGGCGCCGGTGAGCATCGCGGCCCAGAACGGGAACTGGACGTGGATGGGGGAGGCGGGGGAGCCGGAGACCAGGGCGGCGGCGTAGGCGCCGACGCCGAGGAAGGCGACGTACCCGAGGTCGAGCAGGCCGGCCAGGCCGACGACGATGTTGAGGCCGAGGGCGACGGTGGCGAAGATCAGGATGTTGGTGGCGACGGAGGTGTACTGGTCGCTGGTCTGGGTGAAGGGGAAGCTGGCGGCCGCGGCGAAGGCGGCGCCGGTGGTGACCGGGCGGTGCTTGACGGTCAGCGCGCGCAGCCGGGCGAGCAGGCCGGCCCTGGCGAGGGCGGGGACGGCGAGGCCGACGAGCAGCAGGTAGCCGGTGAAGAGTTCGCCGTACTCGGTGTCGATGCCGAAGGTGATGGCGAACAGGCCGAGCCCGAAGGCGAGGACGATCAGCAGCACTTCGGCCCAGGAGGGGAGCGCGCGCGGCGGGGGCAGCGGCCGGTCGGCGCGGCCGAGGCGCAGTGCGCTGTTGGCGAGGTGGCCGAGCTGGAGCAGCAGGACGGCGCCGGCCGCGATGGCGAGGCCGCCGGCCAGGGCGGTCAGGACGGGGGCCACCGGCTTGTCGGTGGGGACGGCGTGGGCGCCGAACCAGGCGGCGGGGGCGACCGGGACGAGCAGGAAGAGGCGCTTGTCCAGGATCCGCAGCGGGACGGCGGTGCGGCGGTCGAGCGGCAGGCCGAGGGCGCCGAGGACGGCGATGAGGCCGCCGGCGGTGAGCACCCAGCCGCCGGGTTCGAGGTTGGCGAGGCCGCCGAGTTCGGTGGAGACGGCGGCGACGGAGTAGACGGCGACGGTGAGGGCGCCGGTGGCGGCGAGCAGGACGGCGTTGTTGCTGCGGCTGGGGGCGGCCCAGCGCAGTCCGGGGACGCCCTGGGCGGCGAGCAGCAGGACGAGGGTGAGCAGTCCGGCGGCGAGGGCGAGCCACTGGAGGCCGGCCGGGGAGCCGTAGTAGGTGAGGTCGCCGGGGAACTCGGAGGTCCAGGTCCAGGACATGGCGGCGGAGGCGGTGGTGGCGAGGGCGCCGAGTGCGGTGACGGCCGCGGCGGCGCGGGCCGGCAGCGGGATGACCGGGGTGGTCTCGGTGTGGGTGGTGGTCATGGTGGTCACGCCCTGTCCGCGACGCGCTCGCCGAGCAGGCCCTGGGGCCGGATCAGCAGGACGAGGATGAGGAGAACGAACGCCCAGACGTCCTTCCAGGCACCGCCTCCGAAGAGGTGCATGCCGGGCAGGTGCTGGATGTAGCCGGTGGCGAGGGCTTCGGCGAGGCCGAGGGCGAGGCCGCCGAGCATGGCGCCGTAGATGTTGCCGATGCCGCCGAGGACGGCGGCGGTGAAGGCCTTGAGGCCGAGGATGAAGCCCATCCGGAAGTCGACCTGGCCGCTGCGCAGCCCGTACGCGACGGCGGCGACGGCGGCGAACGCGGCGCCGATGGCGAAGGCCATGACGATGATGCGGTCGGTGTCGATGCCCATCAGCTTGGCGGTGTCCGGGTCCTGGCTGGTGGCCTGCATGGCGCGTCCGGAGCGGGTGCGGGTGACGAACCAGCCGAGCGCGAGCATGCACAGCGGGGCGGCGATGATCAGGAAGAGGTCGCTGCGCTGGATGGTGACGGAGCCGAGGCTGAAGGGGTCGCCCGGGAGCTTGGGGAAGACGCGGGCCTTCTTGGCGTCGGGGTAGAAGGAGAAGACGAGCTGCTGGAGGAAGATGGACAGCCCGATCGCGGTGATCAGCGGGGCGAGCCGGGGGGCGTTGCGCAGGGGGCGGTAGGCGAAGCGCTCGGCGGCGACGGCGGTGAGGGTGGAGACCAGGATGCCGGCGATCAGCATGAGCGGCAGGGCCAGCCACAGGGTGGTGCCGCCGGGGAGGGCGAGGTAGGCGGTCAGGGCGCCGAAGCCGCCGACCATGACGATCTCGCCGTGGGCGAAGTTGATGAGCTGGACGATGCCGTAGACCATCGTGTAGCCGATCGCGACGAGCCCGTAGAGGGCGCCGAGGATCAGGCCGTTGGCCAGCTGCTGCGGTAGGTCGTGCACCGCTGGGCCTCCGTAGTGCGTTCGGGGGTGTCCGCGTGGGTGGTGGATGTGGGTGCGCGCGGGGGCACTCGTGGCGCCCCCGCGCGGTGGTGGTGGTGAAGTGGCGCCGGTGGTGCGGGTGATGACTCTGCGTCAGTCGGATGCGGATCCGGGTCGGCGGGTCAGCCCTTGAAGGTGCCGGACTTCTCCACGGCCCACTTGCCGTCCTTGACGGTGTAGACGGTGAGCTGCTTGTTGGTGGTGTCGCCGAACTCGTCGAAGGAGACCTTGCCGGTCACGCCGTCGAAGGTGACCTTCTGGACGGCGTCGCGGACGGCCTTGCGGTCGGGGACCTTGCCGTTGTTGTCCTTCACGGCCTGCTTGACGCCCTGGATGATGGCCCAGGCGCTGTCGTAGGAGTAGCCGCCGTAGGTCTCGTAGGCGTCCTTGTAGCCGGCGGTCTTGTAGTCGGCGATGTACTTCTTGGCGGTGTCGAGGGATTCGACGGGCAGGCCGACGGCGGTGGCGTAGTCGCCCTGGCTCTTGGGGTTGAGCTTGATGAAGTCGCCGCTCTGGATGCCGTCGCCGCCCATCAGCGGGATGGTGACGTTGGCCTCCTTGAGCTGGAGGGAGAGCGGGCCGGCGGCGGGGTACTCACCGCCGTAGTAGACGGCTTCGGCGCCGGAGCTCTTGACCTTGGTGACGATGGCGGCGAAGTCGCGGTCGTCGGGGTTGACGTGCTCCTCGCCGACGAGCTGGCCGCCGAGCTTGGTGAACTCGCTCTTGAAGGTGCCGGCCAGGCCCGCGCCGTAGGTCTTCTGGTCGTCGATGAGGAAGACCTTGGTCTTCTTGGCGTCGTTGTACAGGAACTGGGCGGCGAACGGGCCCTGGACGGCGTCGGTGGTGGCGGTGCGGAAGTAGGACTGGAAGGGGCGCTTCTTCTCGCCGCTGGCCCACTTCTCGCCCTGGCTGAGGGCGACGCCGGTGTTGGCGGGGGAGACCTCGACCAGGCCGGCGTCGTCGAAGATCTGCTGCATCGACTGCGCCACGCTGGAGTTGAGCGGGCCGACGACGCCGAGGACCTTGCTGTCGCCGACCAGCTGGGTGGCGTTCTGCTGGCCGGGGGCGGGCTTGCCGGTGTCGTCCAGGGCCTTGATCTCGAACTTGACGCCGGGGACCTCGTTGGTCTCGTTGGCCTTCTTGACCGCGAGGTCGACGGAGTTGCGGATGCCGAGGCCGAGGGCGGAGAGGTCGCCGGTGAGCGGGGCGTCGACGCCGATGACGACGGTGGTGGAGCCGGAGTTGCCGCTGCCGCCGTCGGCGTTCTTCTTCTCTCCGCGGGAGCCGCAGGCGGTGAGGCTGAGGGCGCCGATCACGGCAATGCTCACGACAACTGCTGAACGATGACGCACGAGGGTCCCCTTCGGTTCGGGAGGCGCCCGCGCCGGAATGGCGGGAGCCGGAGTGCGCGGAGGGCCTGGCCCAATCGAATGGCGCGGTGACTGGCCGTGACTCTAGATGCCGTTGGGCGGCTCGGGCAGTGCTGAGGGCAGGCTGTGATTCTCTTGTTATGAGCACACGGAGCATTTGTCTCAGCATGTGGTCGTTCCGGCTCGATCGATCCCGCGATGGCGGGCGTTTACGCGCTGGTAGGGCAATGTAAGGGCCAGAAATGGGGGTTGCAGCTGGCAGCGTCGATTATCGGACGCCTGTGTCCGATGCTCTGCTTTCGGCCTTGAGCGTCCGTATTGCGGACAGAGAGGGCGCGGCCGGATGGTTCCGTGGCGCCTGGAGGCCACGGAACCGGCAAATGATCGGATTTCCTACTTGTTACACAGCGTTACGGGCGCGGGATTCGTGCCCGTCGGGCGCCGGATTCGCGCCGGCCGGGCACGGGATCCGCTCCGGCCGCGCCCGGACATGTCGACGCCCCCTTGTCCAGACCAACGCCTGCCCAAGGTGGCGGAAGGTCAAACAAGGGGGCGGAAAAGGGACTTGATGTTGTCCGGAGTGAACTCGTGGTCGCGGTACGGACGTTGTCGGACGGGAGGTCGCGGCCGAGCCGCCGTCAGAGGTCGCGCAGCATGCAGGTCAGCCGGCAGCTGGTGATCCGCCGGCCGGTGTCGTCGGTGATCGCGATCTCGTAGGTGGCGGCGGTGCGGCCCTTGAACACCGCCGTCGCCACCCCGGTCACCAGCCCGGAGGTGGCCGAGCGGTGGTGGGTGGCGTTGAGGTCCACGCCGACCGCGTACCGGCCGGGACCGGCGTGCAGCATCGCCCCGATCGAGCCCAGCGTCTCCGCCAGCGCCGCCGACGCGCCGCCGTGCAGCAGTCCGTACGGCTGCTGGTTGCCCTCCACCGGCATGGTGCCGACCACGCGGTCGCCGGAGGCCTCGACGATCCGGATGCCGAGCTTCTCGCCGAGGTGGCCGCCGGAGAAGGTCTCCGGGCTCACGCCGAGCTTGGCGAAGTGGTCCAGGACGTCCTGCGGGACCTTCAGGACGTGCCCGGCGTCGGGGGCCGGGGCGGGGGCGGGGGCCGTGCTGGGCGTGGCGTCGGTCATGGGGGAACTCCTGCCGCTGGGAGGTGCTGGGGGGACGAGTTGGCGGATGTGTCGGGACGTGCCGCCTGTGATCGTACGACCGTCCTACTCGGAGGTAGCAGCCGCGGCCGAACCGGCGCGGCGTCCTTTTTGTCGGTGCCGGGCCATAGGATCGGAGGCCGGTAGTGGAATCGGCAGGAACGGACGTTGACGTGGCTACGCAGAGTACGGACAAGAGCGCGACGGGTGGCGGCGGTGCCGGCCCGCGGCCCCGGCTGATGCTGCTCGACGGGCACTCGATGGCCTACCGGGCCTTCTACGCCCTGCCCGTGGAGAACTTCAACACCTCCACCGGCCAGCCCACCAACGCCGTCTACGGCTTCGCCTCGATGCTCGCCAACACCGTCCGGGACGAGCAGCCCACCCACCTCGCCGTCGCCTTCGACGTCTCCCGGCAGACCTTCCGCTCCGTCGAGTTCCCCGACTACAAGGCCAACCGCGCCAAGACACCGGACGAGTTCCGCAGCCAGGTCGGCCTGATCGGCGAACTGCTCGACGCCATGCACATCCCGCGGCTGACGGTCGAGGGCTTCGAGGCCGACGACATCATCGCCACCCTGGCCACCGCCGCCGAGGCGGCCGGCTACGACGTCGACATCGTCACCGGCGACCGCGACTCGCTCCAGCTGGTCACCGACCACGTCACCGTGCTCTACCCGACCAAGGGCGTCTCCGAGCTCACCCGCTTCACCCCGGAGAAGGTCAGCGAGAAGTACGGCGTCACCCCGCGCCAGTACCCGGACCTCGCCGCGCTGCGCGGCGACCCGTCCGACAACCTGCCCGGCATCCCGGGCGTCGGCGAGAAGACCGCCGCCAAGTGGGTCAACCAGTTCGGCTCCTTCGAGGAACTCGTCGCCCGCGCCGACGAGGTCAAGGGCAAGATCGGCGAGAAGCTGCGCGACAACCTCGACTCGGTCAAGCGCAACCGGGTGCTCACCGAGCTGGTCCGGGACGTCGAACTCCCGCTCGGCGTCGCCGATCTGGACCGCAAGCCGTTCGACAAGGACGCCGTCGGCACCCTGATGGAGTCCCTGGAGTTCCGCAACGCCAACTTCCGCGACCGCGTCTTCGGCCTCGACCCGTCCGCCGGCGAGGCCTCCGGGGAGGTGGAACTCGCCCCCGGCATCGAGGTGGACGGCGAACTCCTCACCGACCCCGGCACCCTGGCCGCCTGGCTCGCCGAGCACGCCTCCGACGGCAAGACCGCCGTCGCACTCGCCGCCGTCTACCAGTGGGCGCTCGGCGCCGGCGAGGTCACCGAAGTGGCGCTGGCCGCAGGGGAGACGGCCGCCTGGTTCGACCCCGCCCTGCTCGCCGAGGAGGACGAACGGGCCTTCGCCGCCTGGCTCGCCGACCCCGCCGCCCCCAAGGCCCTGCACATCGCCAAGCAGGTCATGCGCGCCTTCGCCGAGCGCGGCTGGACGATCGAGGGCGTCGTCGCCGACACCGCGCTCGCCGCCTACCTGGAGAAGCCCGGCCGCCGCACCTTCACCCTGGAGGTGCTCGCCGAGGAGTACCTGGGCCGCTCGCTCACCCCGGCCCCCGCCACCGAGAGCGGCCAACTCGCCTTCGACGCACCGGAGGAGGACCCGACCGCGCACGCCCAGTCGCTGATGCTCCAGGCCCGCGCCGTGCTCGACCTCGCCGCGCTCTTCGACACCCGCCTCGCCGAGGTCGGCGCCGCCGGGCTGATGCACGACATGGAACTGCCCATCGCCGCCCTGCTGGCCCGGATGGAGCGCTACGGCATCGCCGCCGACCGCGCGTGGCTCACCGGCCTGGAGGCCCAGTTCGCCGCCGAGATCCAGCGCGTGGTGGAGGAGGCGCACGCCGCCGCCGGGCACGAGTTCAACCTCGGCTCGCCCAAGCAGCTCCAGGAGATCCTCTTCGGCGAACTCGCCCTCCCCAAGACCAAGAAGATCAAGACCGGCTACACCACCGACGCCGACGCGCTCACCTGGCTGGCCACCCAGACCGACAACGAACTGCCGGTCATCCTGCTGCGCCACCGCGACCAGGCCAAGCTGCGCACCACCGTCGAGGGCCTGCTCAAGACCGTCTCGCCCAAGGGCCGGATCCACACCACCTTCAACCAGATGGTCGCCGCCACCGGCCGGCTCTCCTCGCAGGACCCGAACCTGCAGAACATCCCGGTCCGCACCGAGGAGGGCCGGGCCATCCGCCGCGCCTTCGTCGTCGGCGAGGGCTACGAGTCGCTGCTCACCGCCGACTACTCGCAGATCGAACTGCGGATCATGGCGCACCTGTCCGAGGACGAGGCGCTGATCGAGGCCTTCGCCTCCGGCGAGGACCTCCACAACACCGTCGCCTCCCAGGTCTTCGAGGTGCCGCGCGCCGCCGTGGACGCCGAGATGCGCCGCAAGATCAAGGCGATGTCCTACGGCCTGGCGTACGGGCTGTCCGCGTACGGGCTCTCCCAGCAGCTCGGCATCAAGCCGGCCGAGGCCCAGGGCCTGATGGACACCTACTTCGAGCGCTTCGGCGGCGTGCGGGACTACCTGCGCCGGGTCGTCGACGAGGCCCGGGCGACGGGCTACACCGAGACCCTCCTCGGCCGCCGCCGCTACCTGCCCGACCTCAACAGCGACAACCGCCAGCGCCGCGAGATGGCCGAGCGGATGGCCCTCAACGCCCCGATCCAGGGCTCGGCCGCCGACATCGTCAAGATCGCCATGCTCCGGGTGGACGACGCGCTGCGCGCGGCCGGCCTCACCTCCCGGATGCTGCTCCAGGTGCACGACGAAATCGTGCTGGAGCTGGCCCCGGGCGAGCGCGAGCAGGTCGAGTCCATCGTCCGCGAGCAGATGGCGGGCGCCTACCCGCTGCGCGCCCCGCTGGACGTCTCGGTCGGCGTCGGCCCCGACTGGGAGGCCGCCGCACACTGACGGCCGCTTCGCTGGGCGGGCCCGGACGCGTACAGCGTCCGGGCCCGCCGTCGTTCGCGGCCCCCGGGGCGGCCCGGGCCGGTTACCGGGAACCGGCCCCTACGATCGGTCAATTTCGTACTAGCGTAGGCACAATGACAACGGGATCCACTTCGACCGACCAGCCCATGTCCCTCGCCGAGGCGCCGACCGGCCAGGCCCGCAACTCCGCCGCCTTCTGGACCGCGACCGGCCGGAGCCGGGGGCACCAGGTGATCCGGCGCCGCGGATTCGTCGCGGTCGACGGCGACGAGCGCGCGGGCCTGCGGATCCTGATCCAGGAAGCCGACCTCGACCCGGGCGAACTGGCCGAGGTGGGCGAACTGGTCCGCGGGGCCAAGGGGACGGCCTACGTCGAGGATCCGTTCAGCTCGACCGACCTGGGCCACCTGGGCCTGCGCAACTGGCAGATGCCGATCATGCTGCGCCTGCCCGGGCCCGTCGCCGAACCGGCCCTGGACGTGATCCGGGTGCAGCGACCCGAAGACCTCCGGACCGCCGAGCAGGTCGTGATCGAGGGCTTCGAACTGGACGGGTTCCAGCCCTACCGCCCCGGCGAGCTCTTCCCTCCGGCACTGATCGAACAGCCGGGCGTGGACGTCTTCATCGCCTCGATCGACGGCGAGACCGCGGGCGCCGGCGTCAGCGTCCTGGCCGACGGCGTCGGCAGCCACTACTGGATCAGCACGTCGTCGGCGTTCCGGTCGCGCGGCGTGGGCCGGGCCGTCATGCTCGGCGCCCTCGCCCACCTGGCGGAGCTGCCCGCCACCCTCACCGCCTCGAAGCTCGGCAGGCCGCTGTACGAGTCGCTGGGCTACACGGTCGCGGCGCCCTCGACCTGGTGGGCGTCCGTGTAGCCGTGCGGGAAGTCGGCGGGGCCGACTTCCCGTGCTGGAGCCGGTCCCGGGCGAGGCGAGCAGGCGGAACGGGCCCGGGCACACGAGTGTCCGCGCCCGTCGCTACGATCTGGCGGTCCGTCGTGCAGTGGGCGCGGCTGTGAGGGGGGAACGGCGATGGCGGAAACGGCGACCGAGGCGACGGCGGAGTCGGCGGAGTCGGGCGAGGGAACGCGGCCGCAGAGGTTTCCGCGGCCCCGGACGGTGGTCCCGGCCGCACTGGCGGCGCTGGTGCTGGTGGGCGGGTCGGTCTGGGCGGTCTCCGGCGGCGGGGACGGGCCGACGGCCTCGGCCGGGTCCGCAGCGGCCACGCCGAGCGCGACGGCGAGCGCCGAGCCGTCGGTGACCGCGCAGCCGCCGGTGACGCCCGCACCGACACCCGCGCCGACCGAGGCGCAGCCCTCGCCGAGCCCGTCCGCGACCCCGGAGCCCGTCCAGGCCGCCGCCGAACCCGCGGCGGACGACCCGGGCAACGACGCCCCGACCGCGACCCGGAAGCCCGCCACGAAGGCCCCCGCCGCCCCCGCCGCATCCTCCGCCAAGCCGCAGGGCGGTGCCGCCCAGGCCGCGAAGCCCAAGGGCTCGTCCGGCACCGCCCCGCAGAACGAGCCGCCGGTCGCGTGCACCGACTGCGGGACCCGGCCGCAGGGTCCGGACCCGGACGCCGGTTGCATCCACGACGCGGCCGGCCGGGTCATCACCTGCAGCCCCGTCCAGACCGGCATCCCGATCCTGCGGCCGGGCCAGTCGATGGGCACCCCCACCCCCGGCTGGCCGAACCACACGCACTGACGCGGTACCGGTGGCGGGGCGCCCGCCGAGAGGCCACCCTGGTCCGGGAGATCGGGGAGGAACTCACCGTCGCCATCGCGCCGGAGTCGGCGGAACCGCTGGGCGTGTTCGAGGCCCAGGCCCACGGTCATCCGGCCGGCGTCGTCGTCCGGATGACCTGCTGCACGGCGGCGTACCAGGGGCGCCTGGAGGCGAGCAGCGAGATCGAGGAGGTGGTCTGGCTCGCGTACGGCGACAGACACCGCACTTCTCCGGTCGACCGGCTCGTCTTCGACCACCTGCACGCGGCGGGCCTGCTGGGCTGACGCCGGATCGGCGCGGTGGAGCCCGGCACGTGAGCTCTACGCCGACGGCGGCCAGTTCCGAACGGCCCACGGGGCGTCGGCAGCGGTGGTGGTCGGCGTCCTCACTGTCCTGGGCGGGGTGTCCTGGCGCGGGAAGTCGGCGGGGCCGACTTCCCGCGTGCGCCGCTGTGGCCGCTGTCCGGTTCGGTACGTCGGAACCACTCGTCGGTGGCCGCGGTCGGTCACGGGGACCGAGGGCCGGGAGGGGAATCGGGCAGCGTACTCGACAGATCGGCCGTGACCAGCTCGGCAGCGCGCGCGGGGTCGCCGTCCGCGCGGGCGAGCAGCGCCTCGATGTCATAGCTCGACGACCCGAAGGCGGCGTCAAGGTCGAGGGAGCGGCCCCAGCCGAAGCGTTCCATGGAGACCGCGGCGCCCAGGTCGGGGCGGAGCCGGTCGAGCGTGCGGACCAGCTCCCAGGCGAAGGCGTCCAGACGGGCCTGCCGAGCCGGGTTGCAGGCGTTCACGGCGTCGGTGACCCAGTCGTCGCCGGGCTCGTACTCCGGGAGGGCCGGCAGCGGTTCGAGGACATCGGTGATCTGTGCCGCGCTGAACGTGAGGAGGTGTGCGCCGGCGGGGTTGTCGAGCAGTTCGGCCAGGAGCGGGACGGCGCGGGGGTCGTGCCGACAGGCCAGTCCGCGGATCGCCTCCGTACGGGTGTCGGCGTGCTCGTCGGCCGTCCGCTCCCAGAGCGCGGACCGGATCGCGGGACTGTCCACCTCGGCCTGGACGCCGAGGGTGAACGTCGCCCAGTTGCGGACCTCCGGGTCCGGGTCCTGGCTCAGCCCGATGAGGGCGTGGATGTCCGGTCCGTCCGGCAGGCCGGTGAGGACCTCCGCGAACGAGCGGGCCACCTCCTCGCGGACCTCGGCGTCAGGATGCCCGGCAAGGGCCACGAGGACAGGGACGGCGCGCGGGTCGTACGTCCTCTCGATCGCGCGCGCCAGGGACCGCAGCACGCCGGCCTCGGTCTCCCGCTGTGCGAGGGCGACCAGTGCGGTGGCCGTCCCGACGCGGACTGCTTCGTGGTGACAACTGGTGTCGCGCAACAGGTCGCAGCCTGCCTCGCGCTCGATCGGATCGGCCGAACCGATCAGCTCCAGGCCGAGCGGCAGCGCCGCCGCCCCGTCGGCGGAGGCCACCCGCCACAGCAGCGATGCGTACTCGGCCAAGCCGGGAGGGTCGTCCGGGTCGTCCGCGTCGGCGACGGTGCGCGCCGCCGCCAGTGCCTGGGTGACCAGCTCCGCCACGGTGTCCGTTTCCATGCGGGCATTCTGGTGCACGAACCGCGCGTGCACGCGGGAATTGTCGGCCGGACGGCGCCTCCGGTCCACGCGCGCGTCGACAACCCGGGACGCGACCGGACCCGACCGAGGCCCCAACTCGCCCTCAAGCAAAGGGGATCGAGAACGGTTTCATCGCCGCGCCCGGGGCGGCGGTGGCAGCCAGGATCCAGTGCCGGAGCCCGCCCGCAGGCTGGGCCACGAGCTCGTCGACGATCGGGGTGAAACCGGGCCGAGGCGAGGCACGCCGACTTGGGGCAGCAGGACGTCGAAGCTCGCCGGTCTTCCGTGCGACGGGGCTGTGGGGGTGCGCAGGAAGTCGGCGGGGCCGACTTCCTGCGCTTACGGGCGAGTGGCGGCTTGGGTGCGGCAGTGGGTGAGGGCGTACTTGAGGCGGGTGTCGGGGTTGGGGGCGGTGGTGAGGAGTTCGCCGGCGGTGATGAGGGCGGTCCAGTAGGGGGCGGGGCGCTGTGATGGCGGCGCAGCTTGACCACCTCGTTGAGTTTGCCAGCGACCCTACTGTGCGACTCCAGATTGCCCCGTTCGAGCTCGGCGAGAACAGGGCGTTTGATCTTCCGGTGTCCATCCTGACGTTGCCGGACCGGTCGCTGGTCTCCTACGCCGAGAGTGCACACCAAGGGCGCTTGGAGCGGGATATCAAGGCGGTGACAGCCGAGTTGGCGGCCTACTGTCAGCTGCAAACGCATGCCCTTTCACAGGCGGACTCGGTGGCGATGATCCGCGAGCTACGGAGGCGAGTATGACCCTCGACTGGTTCACGTCCAGCTACAGCAGCAATGGCGGACAGTGCATCGAGGTATCCGACAGCATGCCCGGCATCGTCCCCGTCCGTGACTCCAAGGATCCCGAGGGGCCTGCGCTGGCCTTCCCGGTCGACGCCTGGTCGAGCTTCGTTGCCGCGGTCCGCTCCGGCGAGTTCGGCGACGTCTGACGCGCCGTGCGAGATGCCCGAGACCCCACTGCCCGCCGACGGGTAGTGGGGTCTTCCCGTTGCTGTTTCGGGAGCTCGGGTGCACACGTGAGAGGGTCGGGAGCGCGGACGGACCGTCGCACGCTGCCCTGTCCTATTTCCTTGGCCCGTATCGACTCGCTCAGCGTCTTCCGCTTCGATGACGACATGAGCGTCACGCCGCTGCTGTCCGTAGGCTCGGCCGCGACGCCCCGATGATGCGTTTCAGGCGAGCTCGGGACGACGGTGTGTTCGATCGCTTCGCCGGCCACATCGAGGACATGTGGGCGAACGGGCGTGACGTGTGGGTGCCCCAGGCAATGGAGGCGGTGGATCATGCCCAGGCGTGACTACGAGGACGACCCGAACGCCCCGGCGGCGAACTCGTTGGTCCCGGCCGCGTCCGTGGTCGTGGTCGACGGTGCGGGCCGTGTCCTGCTCCAGCGGCGTACCGACAACGGGATGTGGGCCCTGCCCGGCGGGAAGATGGAGATCGGCGAGTCGCTCGCCGGGTGCGGCGTCCGTGAGACGCGCGAGGAGACCGGCATCGAGGTGGAGATCACCGGGATCGTCGGCACCTACACCGACCCCGGTCACGTCTTCGCCTACGACGACGGCGAGGTCCGCCAGGAGTTCTCCATCTGCCTCCTTGGACGCCCGGTCGGCGGGGAGTTGCGGGTGTCCGACGAGTCCCACGAGGTGGCTTGGTTCACTCCGGCGGAGACGGACGGTCTGGCGATGGTGGCGAGCATCCGCAAGCGGCTGGCCGACTGGCGCTCCGGGGCGATCCCCGTGGTGCGCTAGCTGCCAGCAGAACCTGACGTATCGCCAAATGAGCCTGGGTCTCCCGGAAGGCGCCCTGAGCGGGTACGGTGCGAACGGAATCCGGGAGGGGGATCGACAGTGAAGCGACCAGGGTACGCAATAGCGGTCGTGCTCGACATCGTGCTGCTGATCGGGCTGTTGCAGGGCTGGCTGCCCGCCAGCTCGGAGGGCTTCCGGAGGTTCCTGATCCTCTTCACCGGCGTGATCCTGGCGCTCGTCCTCTTCTCCGCGACTCGACCAAATCGACGCGACTGACCTATTTCCGGGTGTTGGTGCGGCGGGTGGGCTCTGCCGTGGTCGGGTCTTCGGGCCAGGGGTGGCGGGGGTAGCGGCCCCTGAGATCGGCTCGGACGGCGCGGTAGCCCTCGCGCCAGAAGCTCTCCAGATCGCCGGTGACGGCGGCGGGGCGGCCGGCGGGGGAGAGCAGGTGGATGGTCAGGGGGACCCTGCCTCCGGCCAGGGCGGGGGCCGCTGCCCAGCCGAAGAGTTCCTGCAACTTGACTGCCAGCACCGGGCGTTCGGTGGTGTAGTCGACTCGTATCTTCGATCCTGACGGCACGGTGATGCGCTCGGGGGCGAGCTCGTCGAGGCGGCCGGCCTCGCCGGTGGCCCAGGGGAGGAGCCGCTGGAGGGCGGACGTGGTGTCGATCCTCGCGAGGTCGGTGCGGCGGCGGGCGCGGGACAGCTCGGGCTCCAGCCACTCCTCCGCTCGTTCGAGGAGAGCCTCGTCGGAGACGTCGGGCCACGGGTCGCCGAGGGCCGTGTGGAGGAAGGCCAGGCGCTCCCGCAGGTTGGACGGGAACGTCAGCAGCGTGCTGACGCCCTCGCGGGCCAGGCCTTCCAGGAGGGCGGCGCGGACGAGTGAGGGGTCGGGGCGGTTCAGCGGTTTCTCGGTGAGTGCGATGGCGCCCAGCGCCTCCACGCGGCGGGAGACGACTTCGCCCCGCCGGGTGTCCCAGTGGACTTCGGCGCGACCGTCGAGCAGCGCCGCACCGGCGAGCAGCGCGGTGTCTTCGTCCAGTGCCGCGGCGTGCAGGATGCGGGCCGAGTGGGAGCCGGCCGGGCGGTCGGCGACGGCGACGGCGAGCCAGGGCAGAGCACCGAGCGCCGTGCCCGGGGCGAGTTCGGCGGCGGTCCCGCTCGCCATCAGGTAGGGGCTGCGCTCGCCGGGGGCGGGCCGTTCGACGCGGGCGCGGGCGATCCGTTCGGGGAAGGCGAGGGCGACGACGAGTCCGACGGCGGTGGCGTCGGGCAACGCGCTGGCAGGTTCGTCGGAGGTGGCGCGGAGCAGGCGGCGGACTTCGTCGCGCCAGCGCCCGGCGTAAGGGTCACGGGAGGACCGGACCGTCCGCCACACCGCGCCGAGGTCGTCGCCCAGCGCCCGTGGCGGCTCCTCGGACAGCAGCGCGACCACCTCGGCCGCCCGCCGGGCGCCGACCGCCGGCGCGCCGTCGACCAGGGCGCGGGCGAGTCGGGGGTGCAGCCCGGTGCGGGAGAGCCGGATGCCCCGCGGGGTGGCCCGCCCGTCCGAGGAGACCGCCCCGAGGGCGAGCAGGGTCTGCCGGGCGGCGGCCATGGCTCCCGCGGGCGGGGCGTCGGGCAGGGCGAGGCCGGTGGCGTCCGGGTCGCCCCAGCAGGCGGCCTGGAGGGCGAACGGGGTGAGGTCGGCGAGCGCGATCTCGGGGGTGGGGAAGCGGGCGGCGAGGGCGTCCTCGGCCTCGTTCCAGCAGCGGTAGACGGTGCCGGGGGCCTCGCGCCCCGCTCGTCCGGCGCGCTGGCGGGCGGCGGCGAGGGAGGCCCGGACGGTGACCAGCCCGGCGAGTCCGCGGGCGTGGTCGGTGCGGGGTTCGCGGGCCAGCCCGGCGTCGACCACGACGCGGACGCCCGGCACGGTGAGCGAGGACTCGGCGACGGCGGTGGTGAGCACGACCCGCCGTTCGGCGGACGGGGTGAGGGCGGCGTCCTGCACGGTCTGCGGGGCGCGGCCGTGCAGTTGCAGCACCTCGGCGGGGACGCCGCCCAGCTGTCCGGCGACCCGCGCGATCTCGCCGACGCCGGGCAGGAAGCAGAGCACGTCGCCTTCGCGTTCGCTCAGAGCACGCCGTACCGTCGCCGCGACGTGGTCGAGCAGGGCGGCGTCGACCCGGGTGCCGTGGGCGGGCCGGACGGCGCGCGGCGGCGGCGCCCAGACCGTCTCCACCGGGTGGGACACCCCGTGTGCCTCGACCACCGGGGCGCCGCCGAGCAGTTCGGCCCAGGCCTCGGTGTCGGAGGTGGCCGAGGCGCAGACCAGCCGGAGTTCGGGGCGCAGTGCCGCCCGGACGTCGAGCAGGAAGGCGAGGGCGGTGTCGGCGTCGAGGTGCCGTTCGTGGCACTCGTCCAGCACCACCACGTCCACGCCGGGCAGTTCCTGGTCGCGCTGGAGGCGCTGGAGCAGCACGCCGGTGGTGACGACCTCGACCACCGTCTCCGGGCCGGCGCGCCGTTCGCCGCGCACGGTGTACCCGACCTCGCGGCCCACGGACGAGCCGAGCAGCCAGGCCATCCGCCGGGCGGCGGCCCGGACGGCGAGCCGGCGCGGCTCGGCGACCAGCACCCGCCGGACCGGCCGGCCGTCATCGAGCAGCCCGGCCAGGGCGAGCGGTACGAGCGTCGTCTTGCCGGTGCCGGGCGGCGCGGCGAGGACGGCGGTGCCGTGGTCGTCCAGCGCGCGGTGCAGGGCGGGCAGGGCGGTGCGGACGGGCAGGTCGCGCCAGGCGGGACGCAAGGCCGGGTTCATGGAACGGCTCAGCCCCGCTCGGTGACGAAGATCGCCGTGCCGGGGATCAGCCGCCCGCGCAGCGGGGACCAGCCGCCCCACTCCTGTTCCAGTCGGGCCGGCCACTCGGGCTCGACCAGGTCCACCAGCCGGAAGCCGGCGGCGACGAGTTCGCGGACCCGGTCGCCGAGGGTGCGGTGGTGTTCGACGTAGGTGGCGCGGCCCTGGTCGTCCTGCTCGACGTACGGGGTGCGGTCGAAGTAGGAGGACACCGCGGTGAGGCCCTCCACGCCGGGCTCGTCCGGGAAGGCCCAGCGGATCGGGTGGGTCACCGAGAACACCCAGCGCCCGCCGGGCCGCAGCACCCGGTGGACCTCGCTCATCAGGGCGGCGGTGTCGGCGCTGAACGGGACGGCGCCGTAGGCGGAGCAGGCGAGGTCGAAGGAGGCGTCGGCGAAGGGCAGCACGGCGGCGTCGGCCTGGACGACGGCGACGGGGGCGGTGCCGCGGCCGAGGTCGATCCGGCGGGAGTGCTGGAGCTGGCGGTAGGAGATGTCCAGGGCGACCGGCCGGGCGCCCTGGGCGGCGAGCCAGCGGGAGCACTGGGCGGCGCCGGCGCCGATCTCCAGGACGTCCCGGCCGGCCACCTCGCCGAGCAGGCGGGCGTCGGCCTCGTCCAGGCCCTCGGGGCACCAGGTGAAGCGGTCGTCGCCGAGGAACTCGCCGTGCTCGTCCTGGTACTCGTCGGCGTTGCGGTCCCACCAGTGCCGGCTGGCCCGGCTGCTCTCCCCGGTGCCGGCCTCGCGGCGGAGCGCGTCGTCGCCGTCCTCCTCGGCTTCCTCGACCCGCGCGGGGGAGGTGTCAAGATCGTGCAGGTCCGACTGGGGGGTGGTGGCCACGGTGACAATGCCCATCGCGTAGGGTATGGAATGCGGAAGCGCCGCTGCCGCGAACCGGCCCGTCAGGGTCCGGATCCTGGCGGTGGCATCCGGGGACGTGGCCCCTTCGGGTGACGCCGCGAGGCGCGCATTCGGAGGATATGGCCTGATCCGTACCGGGCTCCACCGTCTTGCCGTCCTTCGGCATTGACCGTGCCTGGCCGTCCCCGTATGCTACAAGTTGCGCTGCGGGCCTGCGCGCCTCGGACGGAGCAGGTCGCGCTCGCATCTGTCGAAGACCCCACGGTCGCAAGACGGACGCCGGTTTCTCGTTTCCACGGGTGTATCGGTGTGCCGTGTTCTTGGCTGTCCGGCTTTCGGTGGGAGCGATACGGGCCCTCCGCGTGGCATTACCTACGACTTTCATGTCCGTACCGGAGCCCTTTTCCTAATGACGAGCCCCACCGACTCCTCCCTCAGCACCACCCCGCAGGTCGCGGTCAACGACATCGGCGACGCGGAGGCCTTCCTCGCCGCCATCGACGAGACCATCAAGTACTTCAACGATGGCGACATCGTCGAGGGCGTCATCGTGAAGGTCGACCGTGACGAGGTCCTCCTCGACATCGGTTACAAGACCGAGGGCGTCATCCCGTCCCGCGAGCTCTCGATCAAGCACGACGTTGACCCGCACGAGGTCGTCGCCGTGGGTGACAACATCGAGGCCCTGGTTCTCCAGAAGGAGGACAAGGAGGGTCGTCTCATCCTGTCCAAGAAGCGCGCTCAGTACGAGCGTGCCTGGGGCACGATCGAGAAGATCAAGGAAGAGGACGGCATCGTCACCGGTACCGTCATCGAGGTCGTCAAGGGTGGTCTCATCCTCGACATCGGCCTCCGTGGCTTCCTGCCGGCCTCGCTGGTCGAGATGCGTCGCGTCCGCGACCTCCAGCCCTACGTGGGCAAGGAGCTCGAGGCCAAGATCATCGAGCTGGACAAGAACCGCAACAACGTGGTCCTGTCCCGCCGTGCCTGGCTGGAGCAGACCCAGAGCGAGGTCCGCCAGACCTTCCTCACCACCCTGCAGAAGGGCCAGGTGCGCTCCGGCGTCGTCTCCTCGATCGTCAACTTCGGTGCCTTCGTGGACCTGGGTGGCGTCGACGGCCTGGTGCACGTCTCCGAGCTGTCCTGGAAGCACATCGACCACCCGTCCGAGGTTGTCGAGGTCGGCCAGGAGGTCACCGTCGAGGTTCTCGACGTCGACATGGACCGCGAGCGTGTCTCCCTGTCGCTGAAGGCGACCCAGGAGGACCCGTGGCAGCAGTTCGCCCGTACCCACCAGATCGGCCAGGTCGTTCCGGGTAAGGTCACCAAGCTGGTTCCGTTCGGTGCGTTCGTCCGCGTGGACGAGGGCATCGAGGGTCTGGTCCACATCTCCGAGCTGGCCGAGCGCCACGTCGAGATCCCGGAGCAGGTCGTCCAGGTCGGCGACGAGATCTTCGTCAAGGTCATCGACATCGACCTCGAGCGTCGCCGCATCAGCCTGTCGCTGAAGCAGGCCAACGAGGCCCTGGGTGCCAACCCGGCCGAGGTCGAGTTCGACCCGACCCTGTACGGCATGGCCGCCTCGTACGACGACCAGGGCAACTACATCTACCCGGAGGGCTTCGACCCCGAGGCGAACGACTGGCTGCCCGGCTTCGAGAAGCAGCGCGAGGAGTGGGAGCGCCAGTACGCCGAGGCGCAGACCCGTTTCGAGCAGCACCAGGCCCAGGTCATCAAGAGCCGCGAGGCCGACGCCCAGGCTGCCGAGGAGGGTGGCGACGCCGTCGCCGCTGCCGCCGGTGGCTCCTACTCGTCCAGCAGCGACGAGGGCTCGGGCGCCCTGGCCTCCGACGAGGCCCTGGCCGCCCTGCGCGAGAAGCTGGCCGGCGGCCAGAGCTGAGGCTCTCGCTTCCCGCTAGCCGATAGCTAGACGGTGGGCCCCACCCGGAATTTCCGGGTGGGGCCCATTTCGTTTTCCGCGCTGATTCATGCGCTGTACAACTGATGTGTTCTTTATGTGAAGAAAAGTGTGAGATGGGGCTCATTGCCCTTCTCTAGGCCGAAGTTCCGGTTGCACCTACATTGAGGGGAAGCTGCCCGAAAGGCTCCTTCATGCGCAACCCCTCTTCCGCCGTCCCCACCGCTGTGGTCGGCGGTCGGCTCGCGGCCCTCGGCCGGTTCTGTTTCCGCCACCGCCGCTGGGTGCTCGGCCTGTGGGCCGTCGTCCTGGTGGTCGGTGTCCTGATCGGGGGACGGGTCTTCGAGGGCTCGGTGGCCGGGGCCTCCTCGGCCAGCGCCGAGGCCGACCGGGGCAGCGCGGTGGTCACCGCGGCCGACCCGGCCAAGGGCACCGTCACCGCCGTGGTGGACGGCAGGCCGGTGGACGATCCGGCCGTGAAGGCCGTGGTCGAGAAGGCCACCGCCGAGATCGCCGCCCTGCCCGGGGTCTCCTCCGCGCAGGACGCGTACGGCCCCGGCCCGGCGTCGGCCGCGTTGCGCTCCGCCGACGGAACGGCGAGCCTGGTCACCGTACGGATGGCCGACACCGCGAGCACCGCCCAGACCGACGCCGTCACCGAGCGGCTCGGCGCGCTGAATGGGGCGGGCGGCGCCCACGTCACGGTCGGCGGGGACCTGGTGCTCCAGCAGGAGGTCAAGCAGCAGACCGAGAAGGACACCCGGTTCGGCGAGCTGGTGACGCTGCCGCTCACGCTGATCGTCATGGTGCTGGTCTTCGGCGGGCTGGCGGCGGCCTCGCTGCCGGTGATCGGGGCGGTCGCCTCGGTGGGCGGCGCGCTGCTGGCCATGTTCGGTTTCAGCCGGATCATGGACATCGACACCAGCGTGCTGCCGATCGCCACGGTGCTGGGGCTCGGGCTCTCGATCGACTACGCGCTGCTCATGGTGAATCGTTTCCGCGAGGAACGCGGCCTCGGCGCGGACATCGCCGCCGCCGTCGAACGCACCGCCGCGACCGCCGGACGCACCGTGGCCTTCTCCGGGCTCACCGTCGCCGTCGCGCTCTCCGGCCTGTTCGTCTTCACCAGCCCGGTGCTCGGCGCGGTCGCGGCCGCCGGGGTGAGCGTGGTGGTGATCGCCGTCGCCGCCGCGCTCACCCTGATCCCGGCCCTGCTCGGCTTCGCCGGCGCGCGGATCAAGTCGCCCGCCGCGCCCGTCGCGGACGAGGGGTTCTTCAGCCGGACCGTGCGCCGGGTGCGCAAGCGGGCGGTGGCGGTCACCCTCGCCTCGGTGGCGCTGCTGATGGCGGCCGGCGCGCCGTTCCTCCACGCCGACATGCGCAGCTCCGGCGCCGCGGTGCTGCCCACCTCCTCGGCCGGGCGGCAGGTCGCCGAGACGATCGACCAGCGCTTCCCGCAGGCCTCGGCCGCGCCGATCACCGTGGTGGTCGAGGGCGGGGCGTCGGTGGCGCAGGCGTACGCGGACGACGTGGTCGCCAAGCTGCCCGGGGTGAGCGGGGTGCGGGCGGTGTCGCCGGTGAGCGACGCGGTCTCCACGATCGACGTGCTGGTGCACGGGGACCCGCAGGGCGGGCAGGCCAAGCAGGTGGTGGAGGAGCTGCGGGCCGACCGCGGCGGACTGACCACCTACGTCACCGGCGGCGCGGCCTCGGTGGTGGACTTCCAGGACGAGCTGCTCTCGCGCGGACCGTGGGCGCTGGGCCTGGTCGCGGCCGGCACCCTGGTGCTGCTCTTCCTGATGACCGGCTCGGTGGTGATGCCGGTCAAGGCGCTGCTGATGAACCTGCTCTCGCTGGGCGCCTCGCTCGGCGCGCTCACCCTGGTCTTCCAGGACGGCTGGTTCAGCGGGCTGCTCGGCTTCAGCCCGACCGGGGGGCTGGAGACCTTCATCCCGGTGCTGGTCTTCGCCTTCGCCTTCGGGCTGTCGATGGACTACGAGGTGTTCCTGCTCTCCCGGATCAGGGAGCTGACCCTGCGCGGGCACGACTGCGTCCGGGCGGTGGAGCTGGGCGTGCAGCGCAGCGGTCGGATCATCACCTCGGCGGCGCTGCTGATGGTGATCGTCTTCGCCGGGTTCGCGCTCGGGGACATGCTCATGGTCAAGCAGATGGGCATCGCGCTGGCCGTCGCCGTCGCGGTGGACGCCACCCTGGTGCGGTGCCTGCTGGTGCCCGCGGCGATGAGCCTGTTCGGCGAGTTCAACTGGTGGGCGCCCGCCCCGCTGCGGCGGCTGCACCGGCGGTTCGGGCTGAGCGAGCACGTCGACCTGCCGGAGATCGAGCCGGCGGCGATCCCGGTGCCGCGCCCGGCGGGCGCGAAGCCGGCGGGCGCGAAGCCGTCGGCCAAGGACCTGGTGGGGTCGGAGGCCTAGGCGGTCTCCCCGACGCTCTTCCCGGCGGCCTCCCGGACGGTCGCCTCGGCGGGGGACCGGAGGAGGGCGAGGCGGCTGGCGGTGCGGTCCAGGTCGCGCTGGATCGGGGAGCCGGGCGTCAGTCCGGCCATCGGGTCGGCGCCGATCAGGACGAGGCGGACGTCACGGTCGCAGCAGACGTCCACCAGGTTGGCGAACCGCTGGCGGGCGTCCCCCGTGGCGTCGACGAGCGCGGGGACGTCGGCCAGGACGAGCGTGCGGAAGCGCTCGGCGAGCGCGAGGTAGTCGGGCGGGGCGGTGCGGCCCTCGCACAGCTCGTCGAAGCCGAACCAGACCAGGTCGGAGCGGACGGCGCGGGCGGTCAGGCCGCGGTGGTGGGCGGTCACCGGGGCGGCCTCCCCGGGGCCGGGCGGGGTCAGGCCGGCCGCCGCCTCCTGGCCCGGGCGCAGCAGGGCGCCGGTGGCGAAGCGCGGTCCGAGGCCCTGGGGGCGGGGCTCGCGGCGGAAGTCGACCGGGCCGGAGACGTCGAGGACGTCCATCCGTTCCTCGATGAGCGCGATCGTCGGCTCGAAGAGGTGGTGGTAGAGGGGGTCGGGCATCAGGCCGGCGGGCGGGTAGTTGGACGTGGTGACCAGGGTGATCCGGCGGTCCAGCAGGGTGTGGAAGAGGCGGGCGACGAGCATCGCGTCGCCGGCGTCGTGGGCGTGGAACTCGTCGAAGACCAGGATCCGGCAGCCGTCGAGCAGCTCGTCCACGGCGTGGTCGACGGCGGCTCCCGGGTGTGCGGCGGCGTCGTGGTGGGCGACGCCCTCGTGCAGTCGGCCGAAGAAGTCGTGGAAGTGCAGGCGGCGCTTGTGCGGGGTGGCCAGGCCGTCGAGGAAGGTGTCGACGAGCCAGCTCTTGCCTCGGCCGACCGGGCCCCAGAGGTAGAGGTGGCGCGGTGGGCGGCGCAACCGCCAGCCGGGGCGGGCCAGTTCGCCCGCGAGCCGGCCGAGTCGTTCGACCGCCGCGTGCTGGGCCGGGGAGAGGGTGAAGCCGTGCTGCTGGGCGGCGCGGTGGAAGTGCCCGCGCATGGCCTGGTCCTGCTGTGCTGCCCTGTCCGTCACGTGGTCGGACCCTAGCAGGGGGTCAGAGGTGTGGCGCGGGCGGGGAGTTCACCGATCAGTGCAGGCGCTCGAGGAGGTGGACGGCGGTGCGCAGCTGCTGCCGCTCCTCGGGGCTGAGGCGGGACTCGATGGCGGCGGCGATCCGGTGTTCGCGGCGGGTGCGCTGGTCGAGCAGGGCGGTGCGGCCGGCCGCGGTGGCGGCGATCAGCAGTTTGCGGCCGTCGGTGGGGTGGGGCTGCTGGGTGACCAGTCCGGCCTCGGTCATCAGGGCGACGGTGCGGGCCATCGACTGGTGGCGGACCCGCTGGAGTGCGGCGAGCTCGGCGACCGTGCAGGAGAGCTCGTCGCGGACCAGCAGGCCGAGGACGGCGGCCTGGTTCTGCGGCAGTTCGTCGCCGGTGCGCAGGGAGCGGACCAGGGTGCCGAGGGCGGCGCGCAGGTCGGCGGCGAGTTCCAGGGTGTCCGGGTGAGGGTCTTCGCTGGGCATGGGGGCAGTCTACCGGGATTTTGTGCAGCCATGCTGTACAGCCTTGCTGTATGGTTCTGGCCATGCGAATCACCAAGTTCGGACACGCCTGCGTACGCGTCGAGCACGGCGGGGCCACCGTCGTCGTCGATCCGGGAGCGTTCACCGACCCCGCCGCGCTGGCCGGGGCGGACGCCGTCCTGATCACTCACGAGCACATGGACCACTTCGAGGAGTCCCGGCTGCGCGCCGCGCTGGAGGCCGACCCGGCGCTGCGGGTGTGGACCAACGGGGCCGTCGCCGGCCGGCTGGATGGCGTGGCGCAGCGGATCTCCGTGGTCGGCGAGGGCGACGCCTTCGAGATCGGCGGGCTCGGCGTCTCGGTGCACGGCGAGTGGCACGCGCAGATCCACCCGGACATCCCGCGGGTTCGGAACATCGGCTTCCTCTTCGACGGACGGCTGTTCCACCCCGGTGACGCGTTCACCGTGCCGCCGCACGCCGTGGACACCCTGCTGCTGCCGCTCGCGGCGCCCTGGAGCAAGGCCTCGGAGGTGATCGACTACGTCCGGGAGGCCGGGCCGCGCCAGGCCGTGCCGGTGCACGAGGCGGTGCTCAGCCCGATCGGGTTCGCGGTGCAGACCCGGCTGGTCGGGCCCGAGGGGCCGGGCACCGGCGCGGAGCTGACGGTGCTGGGGGAGGGCGAGAGCCTGGAACTGGGCTGACGGGGCTCCCCGCCGGTGGCCCCTGCGGACGGCGTTCCCGGCCGGCGGCCCGTGCTGACGGGCCCGGTGCCACGCCGGTAGCCTGACGCCATGCTGAAGATCGGACTGACGGGTGGCATCGGCGCGGGCAAGAGCGAGGTGTCCCGGCTGTTCGCCGCGCGCGGCGCGGTGATCGTGGACTCGGACGTGATCGCCCGCGAGGTGGTCGCCCCCGGGACGGACGGCCTGGCGGCCGTGGTCGCCGAGTTCGGACCGCAGGTGCTGCGGGAGGACGGCACGCTGGACCGTCCGGCGCTCGGGGCGGTGGTGTTCGCCGACCCGGAGCGGCTGAAGGCGCTGAACGCGATCGTCCACCCGCTGGTGCGGGACCGGGCCGCCGAACTGGAGGCGGCGGCCGCGCCGGACGCGGTCGTGGTCCACGACGTGCCGCTGCTGGCGGAGAACCACCTGGCGCCGCTGTACGACCTGGTCGTCGTGGTGGACGCGGCCGACGAGGTGCGGGTGGACCGGCTGGTGCGGCTGCGCGGGATGGCCGAGGAGGAGGCCCGGGCCCGGATGGCCGCGCAGGCCACCCGGGAGGAACGACTGGCGATCGCGAACCTGGTGATCGACAACGGCGGCGGCCTGGCGGAGCTGGAAGCGCGGGTGGACGAGGTCTGGTCGGAGCTGGCGCGGCGCGCGGCGGCCTGAGGCCGGCGCGGCCCGACCACCGCCGGCACCGCCGTACCGTCGGTGAACACCGACCGACCGGTGCTCGCTGCTCGGCCGGTGCCGCCACTCAGGCGGTGCCGAGCGGCAGCCGGGCCCGCACGGCGAAGCCGCCCTCGGGGGTCGGACCGGCGTGCAGGGTGCCGCCGAGGTCGTCGGCCCGGGTGTGCATGCCGCGCAGGCCGTGGCCGCCGGAGGGCAGTTCCGGGTCTTCCGTCCGCCCCCCGGCGGCCCCGCCGTCCCCGCCGTCCGCGCCGTCCGCGCCGTCCCCGCCGTCCCCGTCGTCGGCGGGGGAGTTGACCACCGCCAGGCGCAGCCCGTCCGGGGCGACCTCGACGGTGACGGCCACCTCGGCGGCCGGGGCGTGCTTGTGCGCGTTGGTCAGCGCCTCCTGGACGATCCGGTAGGCGGCGTACTGCACGGCGGGCCCGGGAGCGGGCAGCCCCTCGTCAGGTCCGCTGACGGTCAGCCCGACCGCCAGTCCGGCCAGCCGGGACTCCTCGACCAGGGCGGGCAGCCCGCGCAGCGAGGGCGCCTGCTCGGCGGAGGGGGTCAGCACGCCCAGCAGGCCGCGCAGTTCGGTGAGCGCCTGGAGGCCGAGGGCGCGGATCAGCCCGAGGGTCTCCCGGACGGCGGCCGGGTCCTCGGCCCGGGCGACCTGCCCGGCGCCCGCGTGCAGGGTGATCAGCGAGACCCGGTTGGACACCACGTCGTGCATCTCCCGGGCGAGCCGGGCACGTTCGGCGGCCACCGCGCGCTCCTCGGCGTGCCGGCGGGCCTCCTCCAGCAGCCGGTTGCGTTCACCGAGCAGCCGGTTGCGCTCGGCCAGCACGGCGACGGTGCGGGCGCGCTGGTGGGAGGTCAGCCCGAGGGCGAGCGGCACGGCGCCGAAGACCAGCGGGTCCTCGATCAGATTGGCGAGTTCGGACGGGGCGCCGACGTCCCCGAGGTCGAACGGGACGAGCAGCCGCAGCCCGGCCAGCGCCGCCAGGACGTACACCGGCGCGGTGCGGCCGCGCCGCGCGGCCAGCCCGTAGAGGGCGACGGCCAGCGGGAGCTGGCCGCTCAGCAGGGTGACCGCGGCGACCGCCGCCGGATGGCGGCGCCGCAGGGCCAGCGCGAGCGCGCCGATCGCCATCAGGCCCGCGTTGGTGCCCGGCGAGGCGGTCGGGCCGACGTCCGGGTCCTTGGCGGCGAGCGGGACGAGGACCAGCAGCACCAGGGCGGTCGGCGCGAGGGCGCGGACCGGGCGGGGCAGGCGCAGCAGCGGGCCGGGCAGCGGTGCGAGGTCGGGCAGCGGTGCGAGGTCGGCGGCCGACTGGTCGGCGGACGACTGGCCGGTGGGCTGCTGCATGAGGGGCATGCTTCCACACCGGCGCGGCGCCGGACCGGTCGGCCGGTCGAGTGGCTGGGAAGGGACTGGTGAAAGGTCCAGGCGGGGGGAGAGCATGGCGGGATGGATGATCGTTTCTCGCCCGAACCGCACCTGGTCGGGCCGCCGGTGGTGGAACGGCTCGCCCGGTACGGCCGCGCCGAACAGGAGGAGATCCTCGGCCCGGGGGAGGACCCGTACGGCGTCGCCTACACCGGGCTGACCTTCCTGCCCAAGGAGATCCACTTCGGTGCGCGGGCCGCCGACGGCCGCCTCGTCGCCCACACCGGGCTGCTGCCGCTGCCCCTCACCGTGGGCGGCACCGACCTGGCCGCCATGGGCGTCGGCGGGGTCTGCGTCGCGCCCGACCGGCGCCACGGCGGCCTCGCGCGGGCCGTGGTCGGGGCCGCCCTCGACCACGCGCGCACGCTCGGCCACCGGTACGCGCTGCTGTTCTGCCGCCCGCCGCTGGCCCCGTTCTACCGGGGGCTCGGGTTCCGGGAGGTGGCGGAAGGGGTGACGGTGGAGCAGCCGGAGGGCCGGCTGGTGGAGATGCCGCTGCGCACCATGTGGGCGCCGCTGGCGGAGGGGGCCGGATGGCCGGAGGGGCCGGTGCGACTGCGGTCGCTGCCGATGTGAGGCGGGCTCAGACCGCCACGGCCGGGGCCGGGGCCGCCGCGGCGTCGGGCCGGGGGCTCGACGCCGCCGCCGTGGGGTCCGCGTGCGCCACGGCGGCGGCGGCCAGGGCGCGGACCATGGGGTGCGCCCGGGTGCCGTCGCCGGACAGCTCGGGCTGGAACAGCGAGGCCAGGAAGAACGGGTGGCCGGGCAACTCCAGGACGCGCACCTCGCCCGAGGCGTCCACACCGCTGAACCGCAGGCCGTGCGCGGTCAGCCGGTCCAGGTAGGCGCCGTCGAGGCCGTACGCGCAGTGGTAGCGCTCCACGGTGCGGGTGGCGCCGAGGACCCGCTCGGCGAGGCTCCCCGGGGTGATCTCGACGGCACCCTCGTGGCCGACCAGCGAGCAGGCCAGCGGGGCGATCACCTGCTGCTCCGCGTCCGGCTGCTGCTCGCCGTGGGCGGCACCGGCCAGGCCGCAGACGTTCCGGGCGTACTCCAGCACCGCGTGCTGGAACCCGGCGCAGGTGCCGAGGAAGGGGATGCCGCGTTCGCGGGCGGTCCGGGCGGCGGCCAGAGCCCCCGCCTCGCTGCGGTACGGGCTGCCGGGCAGCAGCCAGAGCGCGTCGAAGCCGTCCAGGGCGCCGGGTGCCGCGGCGTCCCCGGTCGGGATCCAGTAGGCGTCCAGGACGAGGTGGTCGTGCTCGGCGAGGGCGTCCAGCAGGCCCGGGATCCGGGCGTGCGAGCGGACGGCGGGGGAGCGGTCGCCGACCAGGGCGATCCGGGGGGTCAGGTAGGTCATGCGGCTATCCTGGCCCCGCACCCGAGATCAGCGCCAACGATGATTCCTTAAGTATCGATCAGATCGGTTGATGCCCGCCGTGGACCCGCAGCAGCTGCGCACCTTCGTCACCGTCGCCCGCCTCGCCTCCTTCTCGGAGGCGGCGCGGGAGCTCGGCTACACCCAGTCCGCGGTCTCCCAGCAGATCGCCGCGCTGGAGGCGGACCTCGGGACGCCGCTGCTGGCCCGTCGGCCGGTCGGCCCGACCGGGGCCGGGAGGCGGCTGCTGGAGCACGCCGCACCGCTGCTGGTCCGGCTGGAGGCGGCGCGCGCCGACGTCGCGCGCCTGGCCGGCGCCCCGAGCGCCCGGCTGGTGGTCGGGGCCACCCCGCTGGCGGTCGGAGCGGAACTGGGGCGCGCGCTCGGCGAGGTGCGCCGGGCCCATCCGCGGACGGAGCCGGTGGTCCGGGTCCTCGCCCAGGACGTGCTGCCCGCCGAGGTGGCCACCGGCGAGGTCGACCTCGCCCTGATCGACGGACTGGCCGCGCCCAGCGACCCGCTGCCGCTGCCGGACGTCGGCCCGCTGCGCACCGTCGCGGTGGCCGAGCGGCCGGTCGCCGTCGCGCTGCCCGTCGGCCACCCGCTGGCCGGTCGCGGCGGCCTCGCGCTCGCCGACCTCTCCGCCGCCCGCTGGCTGGACGCCCCCGACCTCACCCCGACGGCGGCCCGGCTGCGCGCGGCCACGGGCGCCGACGGCTTCCGGCCCGCGACCCGCTACCAGGGCACCGACGTGCACGGACTGCTCGCGCTGGTGGCGGCCGGGCACGGGCTCACCCTGCTGCCCGAGCCGGTCCTCGCGGCGGCGCCCGGCGTCGGGTACGCGCCGATCGCCGAGCCCCGGCTGGTGCACCGCACCGAACTCGTCCACGGCAGCCTGCCGGAGGGGCCGGCGGCGCTGCTGGCACGGCTGCTGGTGCGGTCCCGGGCCTGAGGAGCCCGCCGGCGGCGCCGAATCTCGGTTGCGCGGGCCACCGGTGGCGATGACATCATCACGCGATGAACACCAGTACCACCATCATCAGGCGCGTGCGGACCGAGGACTGGCAGCCGCTCAGGGACATCCGCCTGGACGCGCTGCGGGACCCGGTCGCGGCCGTGGCCTTCCTGGAGACGTACGAACAGGCCGCCGCCAGGCCCGACGAGTTCTGGCAGGACCGCACCACCCGGGCGGCGACCGACCCGCACGTGGCGCAGTTCATCGCGCAGACCGAGGACGGGCGCTGGCTCGGCTCCATGACCGGGCTGGTCGAGCGGGCCGGCGGCGACGGGGCCCTGGAGGGCGACGTCGTCGAGGTCGACCAGGTGCACGTGGTCGGCGTCTACGTCCGGCCGGAGGCGCGCGGCACCGGGCTCGCGCTCGACCTGATCCGGACCGTCCAGGAGTGGGCGTGGTCGCTCCCCGAGCCCCGGATCGAGCGGGTGCGGCTGTTCGTCCACGAGGACAACCCCCGCGCCGAGGCGATGTACCGGAAGGCCGGCTTCGAGGCCACCGGCGTGGCGCTGCCGGTGCCCGGCGGCGGGGGCGGCCGGGAGATCGAGCTGGCGGTCCCGAGGGGCTGACCGGCGGGCCGGCAGGCCGCTCGGCGGGCGTGAAGCAGCCGCCCGGCCCGTCCGGTCCCCTGTTCCGGACGGGCCGGGCGGCCGTCTGTGAGGTGCCGAGGGCGCCGGTGCCCGGTGGGAGTCAGTGCCCGGTGGGCGTCGGTGCCCGTCGGGTGTCAGTGCCCGTCGCAGCCCGGGAGGGCCTCGCACATCGGCGCGGTCATGCCGGTGCCGACGTACTTGTCCTCGGGGGCCTTCCAGGCGTCCTTGGGCTGGGCGCCGGCCTTGGTGGTGGCCCAGACGGCCAGCTCGCTGACCACACCGCCGTCGCTGACCACGTACTCGTGCAGGGTGACGGTGCCGCCGTCGGCCTGCGGGACGGTCAGGACGGCGGCGAAGTAGGGCGCGTCCGGGGCGCTGTCGACCTTCACGGTGGCGCCGGGCGCGGTCTTGGCGCAGGACTTGAGCGCCTCCGTCAGATGCCCCTCGGCCAGGTTGGTGCTCTGCTTGGTACCGCTGCTGTGGGTCGGGTCACCGTGGAACAGCAGGGTCTGCTGGGCCGTCCAGCGGTCCCCGCCGAAGCCGACCGAGGCCCGCGCGGCGGCGGTGCCGGTGAACAGCGGCTCGTCGTCCTTGGTGATCGCGGCGCGGCACAGCTCCATGCCCTTGAACTGGACCGGGCCGGAGAGCTGCTTGGCGTTGGCCGCCAGCGGCGTGTAGTGGTAACTCTCGTCCATCGGGATGCTCTTGGTGTCCATCCAGGCCTTGTCCGGGATGCCCTTGTCGGACCCGGTGGGCTTGTTGGGGTTGACACTGGGCCCGGTGGTGGCGGCGGGGAGGGCAGGGGTGGCGTCCTGGCTGCCGTTGTCCGGCCCGCAGGCGCTGAGCGCGCCCAGGCAGACGAGGGCTGCGGCGGTGGCGGTGACGACTCTGGTGGTGCGCAACTGACGGTTCCTCGGATGTCCGGTGGCGTTGGTCGGGGTCGGGCGCGCATCGGCCGTGGGCCGCTGGTGCGCGGCGCCGTCCGTCCGTCCTCGCCGCCCGGTCGACCCGTGGTCGCGGGCGTGCGGCATGGCAGCTCCTCCCCTGTGCATGCGGCCGCCTGACTCCTCGCCCCGCTGCCCGCCCTGTGATTGATGGGCGGTCAGGGTCGATGGTGTGTCGACGGCGGTCGAAACCTATGCCACCGGGCCGCCGGTCGCAAAGCCGGGTTCCGGCCGGAGGCCCGGATTCCCCTTGGGGCCCGTGGGGTCCGTGGGGCGAAGGTGATCGCCCGTGGCGGGGGCGGTGTACGGGGCGCGAGCGGTCCCCGGGGCGTGCGGCCGCAGCCGCGCGCGGGCCGTAGGGGCGCATCCTGGCTGGTGGGGGTACGTGCGACGGCTCCGGAGCCGGAGGCGTGGGCGGCCGGCTCCGGACGCGTCGGCCGGGTCAGGCGACCTGGCCGCCGATGCCGGAGCGGCCCGCCGGGACGCCGTCGAGGGTGACCACGGTCTGCCGTCCGGCGGCCTCGCCGAGCACGCCGGTGATCGCCCCGGTGGCCGCCGCGACCAGCCGTGCGGGCGCCTCGGGGACCTGCGGCAGGTGGTAGGCCGTCTCCCGCATGCTCAGGACGACCACCGGCGCGACCTCGTCGGTCGGCACTCCGCCGATGCCCCGGCGGCGCTGGGGGACCCCGATCAGCTCGACCGCGACCAGGGGGCGGACCCGCTCGCCGAAGACCGAGGTGACGGCCTCGGTGAGGCCGGCGATGAGCGCCCGCTCGACCTCGGGGTCGAGGGATTCCTCGCGGATGTGCAGGCTCAGGTGCGGCATGGTGGAGCTCCGTTCGGCTCGGTTCGTCGTTCGTACCATGGGCTCGGCGGTTCGCTTTGCGCGCAAAACAGCTTTGGTATCAAAGGTAATTGGAGAGGGGTGGGCGATGTCAACGCCCGAGGGAGAGCGGCGGAACGCGCAGGCGTCGACCGGCGAGGAGCTCGACGACGCCGTGCGGTCGATGCTGCTGCTGATGCCCCGGCTGGTCGGTCGGGCCAAGCGGATCCCCGTCCCCGAGCCGCTGCGCGGCCTCGCGCTGGCTCCCCGTCACCTGTCCCTGCTGGCCTGCCTGCTGCTGGACGGGCCGATGGGCGTCAACGACCTCGCCGCCCGGCTGGAGGTCGCCCCCACCACGGTCAGCCTGATGGTCGGCGACCTCAGCCGGCAGGGCATCCTCGAACGCCGCGAGGACGAGGCCGACCGCCGGCGCCGCATCGTCGCGATCACCCCGGCCCGGCTGCCCGCCATCGAGGCCTGGCTCGCCCCGGGGGCCGCCGCCTGGCGCACGGCCCTCGGGCCGCTCGACGCGGCGCAGCGGCGCCTGGTGGTGGACACGCTGCTGGCGTACGAGGCCGCGGTGGGGCGGGAACGGGACTGACGGCGGCGCGCCGAGGAGGGGTCCGGGAGGCCGGTCAGTGCCCGGGTGTCCGCCTGAAGAGCGCCGTGAGGAGGAAGGGCACGCCGAACAGCGCCGATTCGGGGCCGTGGGCCGCCATCGGGCGGATCTCCAGCGGGGTGAACTCACGGAAAAGGGAGCGGAGTTCGTCCGGCGAGTACGCCAGGCGGCCCTCCAGCGCGCCGAGCCGGGAGGGGGTCCGGGCGGGCGTCGCGGAATTCCTCCGGAAAAGTGCCGGGCCGGGAGCGGCAGGCCACATCCGTGCCGGACAAGTCAACATTTACTTCCCCGGGTTCCCTCTGCATAGTGGCGGGTCGAACCGAGAGGAGACGCTTCCTTGTCGCAGATCCACGACAACGCCGCGCAGCAGGTGGAGTTGGAGCAGGTGCAGGTGTCCGTCATCGGCGAGCTGTTCGACGGGCGGCTCGCTGGGGCGCGGGTGCAGCTGGGGCGGGTGCTCGCGTCGGCGGCGGACAGCGCGGGCGAGGTGTACGAGCGGGAGGTGGCGGCCGGGCGGCTGGCGGGTGAGGTGCGCCGGCTGGAGGGCGCCGAGGGCGGGCTGGTCTTCGGCCGGATCGACCTGGCGGACGGGACGGTGCTGCGGATCGGGCGGCTGGGGCTGCAGCGGGACGAGGACGAGCTGCCGGTGCTGGTGGACTGGCGGGCGGAGGCGGCGCGGGCCTTCTACGAGGCGACGCCGGTCCACCCCCTGGGGCTGCGGCGGCGCCGTCATCTGAGCCTGACGGGCCGCACGGTGGTCGGGGTGAGCGACGAACTGCTGGACGGCTCGGAGCCGGCCGCCGGGGACGTCGTCGGCGACGGCCCGTTGGCGGCGGCGCTGCGGGAGCGGCGAACGGGCCGGATGGGGACGGCGGTCGCCACGCTCCAGACCGAGCAGGACGCGATCGTCCGCTCCTCGCACCGCGGGGTGACGGTGGTGCAGGGCGGCCCGGGCACCGGGAAGACGGTGGTGGCGCTGCACCGCGCCGCGTACGTGCTGTACGCGTTCCCGAAGGCGGCCGAGCGCGGCGTGCTGGTGCTGGGGCCGAACGCGCGCTTCCTCGACTACATCTCCCAGGTGCTGCCCTCGCTCGGGGAGAACGAGGTCGTCCTGGCGACGTGCGAGGAGCTGGCCGGCGTCCGGCCGGGGGCCGTGGACGGGTTCGGGGCGGCGCGCCTCAAGGGCGGTGCCGAACTGGCCGACGCGCTGGCCGGGTCGGTCCGCGCGCGGCAGGCCCCGGACGGGGACTTCACCGTCCGGGTCGGGCAGGAGTGGGTCCGGCTGGGGGAGGGGGAGGTCGCCGGGGCGCGGGAGGCGGCGCGGGCGAGCGGCCTCGCCCACAACCGGGCGCGCGGGCTGTTCCTGGAGCTGCTGGTGGACGCCCTGACCGGCGCGCTGGCCCGCGGCATGGCGGAGACGCTGGAGCGGATCGACGCCGAGGTCGCGCAGCTCACCGGTGTCGACTTCGACCGGATGGCGGCCCGGGACCTGCGCAACCTCGGCGTCGACGACCGACCCGCCACGGGGGCCGACGAGTTCGACTTCGACGCCGTCCGGGCCGCGCTCCTGGACGACGCGCACGTGGACCGGGCGGTCGAGGAGCTCTGGCCGCGGCTCGTGCCCGGCGGGGTGGTCGACGCCCTGCTCGCCGACGCCGGGGCACTGGCCGCGTACCTGCCGCACCTCACGGACGAGGAGCGGGCGTCGCTGCTGCGCACCCCCGGCGCTCCGTGGGCCGACGCCGACGTGCCGCTGCTCGACGAGGCGGCGAGCCTGGTCGACGGGCCGCCCGGGCAGGCCTTCGGGCACGTCGTCGTCGACGAGGCGCAGGAGCTGACGGCCATGCAGTGGCGGATGGTCGTGCGCCGGTGCCCGGGCCGGTCGATGACGCTGGTCGGCGACTTCGCGCAGGCGGGTCCGGCGGCGACGGCCCGGGACTGGAACGAGGCGCTCGCGCCGCACCTCGGCGGCCGCTTCGATCTGCGGACGCTGACCGTCAGCTACCGGACCACGCAGGAGATCCTGGCCACCACCGGGGAGCTGCTCGGCCGGATCGCCCCGGGCCAGCCGCCGGTCCGGTCGATCCGCCGCGGTGACGAGCCCCGGTCCGTCGCGGTGGCGCCGGAGCGGCTGGTCGGCGAGCTGGTCCGCGAGCTGCGGGCGCAGGCCGCCGCGCATCCGGGCGAGCTGCTCGGCGTGGTCTGCGCGGACGGCCGGGTGGCGGAGCTGGCGGCCGCGGGGGTCGAGCGGTACGCCCGGCTGGTCCCGGCGTCGGAGGCGCGCGGCCTGGAGTTCGACGAGGCCGTGGTGGTCGACCCGGCCGGGATCGTCGCGGCCCGGCCCGCGGGCGAGCGGGATCTGTACGTCGCCCTGACCCGCGCCACCAAGCGGCTGTGCACGGTCACCGTCCGGGAGGCCGGGGCGTAGCGGGCGTCCTCCGCGCACGGGAAGTCGGCCCGTCCGACTTTCCGTGCGCGGGGGCGGGACGGGACGGGCCTGCGTCCGTGGTCGCGCGGTCGGGTGAGGCGCGCCCGGTGGACGGGCAGGGGTGAACCGTCGACGTGAGGACACAAGGTGTCCTAAAGTGAATGACGTGTCCCCCCGAGATGTCCCCTGAGGGGTCCCCTGCCGCGCAGAGCGAAGGAGAACCACGGCCATGGCCGACACGTTCGAGACGGACAAGACCGACCTGGTGAACCTGGCCCATCACCGGATGCGGACCGCGATCCCCGACAACGACTGGACGGTGCGCCAGAAACTGGCCCTGACCTGCCGCATCCTGTTCGACGCCGGCCACGACTCCGGGCTGGCCGGCCAGATCACCGCCCGGGCCGAACGCCCCGGCACCTACTACACCCAGCGCCTGGGCCTGGGCTTCGACGAGATCACCGAGGACAACCTGCTCCTCGTCGACGAGGACCTCCACGTCCTGGAGGGCGAGGGGATGGCCAACCCGGCCAACCGGTTCCACAGCTGGGTCTACCGGGCCCGCCCGGACGTCAACTGCGTCATCCACACCCACCCGCTGCACATCTCCGCGCTCTCGATGCTGGAGACCCCGCTGGTCGTCTCGCACATGGACATGTGCCCGCTGTACGACGACTGCGCGTTCCTGGAGAAGTGGCCCGGCATCCCGGTCGGCAACGAGGAGGGCGAGATCATCTCCGCCGCCCTCGGCGACAAGCGCGCCCTCCTGCTCGCCCACCACGGCCAGCTGGTCGCCACCGGGACCGTCGAGGAGGCGTGCACCCTGGCCCTGCTCTTCGAGCGGGCCGCCGAGCTCCAGCTCCTCGCCGCCGCCGCCGGGAAGATCCAGGAGATCCCCGGCCTGCTCGCCCGGGAGGCGCACGACTGGATCTCCACCCCCAAGCGCGGCCAGGCCAACTTCGCCTACTACGCCCGCCGCGCCCTGCGGGCCGGCCACGGCGACGCCCTCGTCACCCGGAAGGACTCCTGACATGGCCGCCACCACCCTCGAAGGGATCATCGCCTACCCGGTGACCCCGTTCTCCGCCGCCGACGGCGGCCCGGACCTCGCCCGGCTCACCGAGCTGATCGACCGGCTGGTCCGCTCCGGCTGCCACGCCATCGCCCCGCTCGGCTCCACCGGCGAGAGCGCCTACCTCGACGACCAGGAGTGGTACACCGCCGCCGAGGCCTCGGTGGCGGCCGTCGCCGGCCGGGTGCCCACCGTCGTCGGCATCGCCGACCTCACCACCCGCAGCGCCGTCCGCCGCGCCCGGTTCGCCGAACGGGCCGGCGCCGACGTGGTGATGGTGCTGCCGCTCTCGTACTGGCGGCTGGACGAACGCGAGATCACCCGGCACTACACCGAGATCGCCGACGCGATCGGCATCCCGCTGATGATCTACAACAACCCCGCCACCGCCGGGGTCGACCTCGGCCCGGAACTCATGCACCGGCTGGTCGACCAGGTGGAGAACATCACCATGGTCAAGGAGAGCAGCGGCGACATCCAGCGGATGCACCGGCTCACCCAGCTGTCCGACGGCGCCCTGCCGTTCTACAACGGCTCCAACCCGCTGGCCCTGGAGGCGTTCGCGGCCGGCGCGGCCGGCTGGTGCACGGCGGCACCCTGCCTCGTCCCCGACCTCACCCTCGATCTCTACCGGGCGGTGCGCGGCGGGGACCTGGACACGGCCCGCCGGGTGTTCTACCGGCAGCTGCCGGTGCTGCGGTTCCTGCTCGACGGGGGGCTGCCGACCACGGTGAAGGCGGGCCTGGCGCTGTGCGGCCTGGACGTCGGCGAGCCGCGGCGCCCGTTGCTGCCGCTGGACGGGGCGGGGACGGCGCGGCTGGCCGCGCTGCTGTCCGCGGCGGGGGTCGCCCTGGCGGCCGACGCGGTGCCGAAGGCCTGACACCGGCCTGACGCGGGCCTGACGTGCGCCTGATGCGGGCCTGACGCGGGCCTGATGTGCGCCTGATGCGGGCCCGATGCGCGCCTGACGTCGGCCGCGGGCTCGTCGGGGCCCGCGTCAGGGCAGTGTGGGAACCCGTTCCGAGGAGCCGTCCGGGTCGTCGTGGATGACCACGAGGATCTCGGCCGGCTCCGACCCGGTGCTCCGGCAGCGGTGGGGCAGCGCCGAGTTGAAGTACACGCTGTCCCCGGGGCCGAGTTCGACGCTCCGCTCGGGGAACTCCAGCACGGCGGTGCCCGCGTGGACGAAGAAGAACTCCTCACCCGTGTGCGTCTTGAACGGCGAGTCCACCGGCTCGATCGGCGGGTACATCACGAACGGCACCATCCGCTTGCCGCTCAGCCCGGTCGCGATGCCCTCGTAACGGGAGGCGCCGGAACCCGCCCCGGAGCCGACGGGGGTGCGCTCGCCGGCCCGGACGACGGTGACCAGCTCCGGCTCCACCTCGTCCGAGAAGAGCCGGCCGACGTCGACGTTGAGGGCGTGGGCCAGCTTGAGCGCCGTCGAGATCGACGGGTCGCTGATGCCGCGCTCGACCTTGGAGAGGTAGCTCTTGGTGACGCCGACCTGCTCGGCGAGTGCCTCCAGGCTGAGCCGGTTCTGCTTCCTCAGCACCCGCAACCTGCCGGCCATGCGCCACCTCTCACTCACGGAATCGTCCGGTCCATTATCGGTCCGGTTGCCTGGCCGCCTGGCCGCGTGGCCGCCCGGGCGGCCACGACCGCCCGGTGCGGCACCGCGCCGCCGCGTGCTAGCTTCCGACGCGTTCGAACGGAACTGCATGCGGGGAACGCGGGGGGAAGCATGGGTGCGGTGCCGGTCAGTGCCCGGTGGCTGTCCGGATTGGGGGCCGGGGCGTTCCTGCTGCCGACGAGCCTCCTGGTGATGGGGTACGGGACGGTGGGGGCGCTCCTCGTCCTGCCCGCGCTGCTGTGCACCGTGGCCTGTTTCGTGCCGCCGTTCTTCTCCGACCCGAAGCGGCTGCGCGTCGCCTGCACGGTGGCCGGCGTCGTGGTCGCGCTGGTGTCGGCCCCGTTCGCGTTCCTGGGGATGATCTTCGCGATCCCGTTCTGGTACGGGACCGTCTACCTGGCCTTCCTCGCCCTGCCGGTCACCGCGATCGCCGGCCTGAGCGCCGGGTTCCAGCGGGCCAGGGGCCGGGAACGGGGCCGCGCGACGGCCCGTTTCGCCTGGGCCGCCGGAGCGTTCGCGCTGGTCGGCTGGATGGCGCTCGCGGGCGTCGCCATCACGCTGCCGCCGACCAGCTGAACCGGCGCAGGCCCCGGGGGCGCGTCCGACGATTCCCGCCGGGCCCGCGACCGGCCACCCCCTAGGATCGCCGGATGATCACTGTTCCGTCCGGCCGCGTCACCCTCTCCGACCGTCGCACCCGGCACAGTTGGGCCGTCGACGTCGCCCCGTTCCGGCTGGCGGCCTGTCCGGTGACCCGGGAGCAGTACGAGGGCGCGACCGGCGACCGCCGACCCGCGCACAGCGTCTCCTGGCTGGACGCCGTCCGGCACTGCAACGAGCTGTCCCGGCGCGAGGGCCTCGCACCCGCCTACGCGGTGGACGACGAGGAGGTCTCCTGGGACCGCGCCGCCGACGGCTACCGACTGCCCACCGAGGCCGAATGGGAACACGCCTGCCGCGCCGGCACGGACGGCCCGCGCTACGGCCCGCTGGACGAGATCGCCTGGTACCGCGGCAACTCGGGCGAACGCCCCCACGAGGTGGGCGAACTGCGCCCGAACGCCCACGGGCTGTACGACCTGCTCGGCAACGTCTGGGAATGGTGCTGGGACCGCTACGACCCCGAGGTGTACGGCGACTACCGCGTCCTGCGCGGCGGCGGCTGGTTCGACGAGCACTGGAGCTGCCGCGCCTCCGTCCGACGCCGCAGCCACCCCACCCTGCGGATCGACGACGTGGGGTTCCGGCTCGCCCGCTCGATCGTCGCCGCATGAGCACGGCCGCGGTGAAAGGGCCGTCCGGCGCGGTAAACGGCGGTCCGGCGCAGTAAAGGAATGGGCGGCGCGGTAAATCGCGGACCAACGGGAACCCCGGGCATAATTCTTCGGCGAATTGAGGAACCGTCAGGACGGAATCCGCGTTGTCGCCGGCATGAGCGAAGAAAACGTCACCCTGCGCCCGTTGGCCGAAGCCGACCTCCCGCACTTCCTGTCCCTGCTGAACGACCCCGACGTCATGGGCGAGCACCTGTGGTTCGGCTGGCGGCAGCCGGACCGGATCCGCCGGGTCTGGGCCGAGAACGGGCTGCTCACGGACGAGCAGTGGACGCTCGCCATCGCCGTGGACGGGGAGTTCTGCGGCTATGCCGCCGCCATGCGGGAGGTCGTGGCGCCGACGGGCTGGCACTGGAGCATGGGTGCGCAGCTGCTGCCCGGCGCGCGCGGCCGGGGCATCGGCACCCGGGCCCAACGGCTGTTCGTCGACCACCTTTTCGCGCATTCCCCGGTGATGCGGCTGGAGGCGGAGACCGAATCCGCCAACGCGGCCGAGCAGCGCGTCCTGGAAAAGCTCGGATTCGTCCGCGAGGGCGTGAAACGCGCTCAGCTCTTCCGGGCCGGTGAATGGCGCGACGTCGTTCTCTACAGCCTGCTGCGCACCGACCCGCGTCCGCCGCTCGGTTGAGGAACCGCCGCGTCCGCTCGGGCGTTGGCGCCTGCATGAGTGATGAAGCAGTCTCCCTGCGCCCGATAGCCGAGGCCGACCTGTCCGTGATCGAGGAGCTGGTGAACGACCCGGAGACACTGGGTGAGTTCCAGTGGTACGGCTGGCGGGACGCGGGGCGCTACCGCCGCCGGTGGGTGGAGAGCGGGCTGCTGGAGGAGGGGCAGTGGATGCTCGCGGTCGTGGTCGACGGCGAGTTCGGCGGCTTCGTCGCCGCCAACCGCAACGGGGTGCGGCCGTCCGCCCCGTACTGGAGCATCGGCGTGCAGCTGCTGCCGGGCGTGCGCGGTCGCGGGATCGGCACCAGAGCCCAACGGCTGCTGGTGGACTACCTGTTCGCGCACTCACCGGTGATGCGGGTGGAGGCGGACACCGAGGCGGAGAACCTGGCCGAGCAGCGAGTCCTGGAGAAGCTCGGCTTCACCCGGGAGGGCGTGCAGCGCGCGGTGACCTTCCGGGCCGGTGAGTGGCGCGACGTCGTCCGCTACAGCCTGCTGCGCACCGACCCCAGACCCTAGGTGGTTCCGAACCACTCCTCGGCGAGGGCGTCCAGCGTCCGCGCCGAGGGCCTCAACTCCCTTAGGTACCACGGCAGATTGCTGTACACGTGGAGCAGGGTGTACGCCATCAGCAGCCCGGGCTCGAAGCGGCGGCCGTAGGCGTCCAGCAGGAGGCCGAGCAGGTGCGGGTCGGCCCGGGTGGTGAAGAGTCCGACGGCGACCAGGTCGTAGGCCGGGTCGCCGATCATCGCGGGCTCGAAGTCGATCAGGCCGGTGAGACGCCAGCCGCCGGCCGGATCGGTGAGCAGGTGCTCGCGCATGAACTCGGTGTGCAGCAGGGCGCGTTCGGCGGCGGGGAGCGGTTCGGTGGGCAGCGGTTCGGCGGGCAGCGGTTCGGTGGGCAGCGGGGCGACGGCGAGGAAGTCCGGGATCTGCTCCAGCCAGTCCTCCGCCAGCCCGCGCTCGCGCTGGCGGGCCACCGCGCCCGCCCGTTGGCGGGCCAGGAAGGCCTGCCAGTCGCCGGGGCCAAGGGTGTCGGCGAGCGGCTCGGGGTCGAGGGCGTGCAGGGCGGCGAGCGCCTCGCCGCACTCGCGCGCGATCCGCTCGCGGTCGGGCCGCGGGACGCGCGGCCAGGCCGGGGCGAGGCCCTCGCCGGGCAGGCGGGACATCAGGATGTGGCGCCAGCCGTTGACGTACTCGCCGGCCGCGTGGGCGGCCGGGGTGGGGATCGGCAGGGCGCCGTCCAGTCGGGTGAGCACGCGCTCCTCGACGATGCCGTCCCGGGCGCTGGCGGCCGGGAACAGCTTGAGCACGAGCGCGTCGCCGACCGCGTAGACCGGGACGGAGCCCTCCGCGAAGCGCTCCAGGGGCAGGCCCCCGACGCCCAGCCGGGCGCAGAGCGCCTCGGCGCCGGGGCGCATCACCGTCTCGTCGGGGACGACCGCCTCCCACTCCTCGTCCGTCAGCACCAAGGGCAGCACGGGCGCACCCTAGGCAGGGGAGCACGCCCGGCGCAAAGGGATTTCAGGGCCCGTTCCGCCGCGTCCCGCAGGGTCCGGCGGCCGGGGGTGGCGGCTCGGCGCCGCCGTCCGGGTCAGGGCCGCCGTCCGGGTCAGGGCCGCCGTCCGGGTCAGGGCCGCCGTCCGGGACGCTGCCGCCGTCCGGCTCGGGGGCGCCCTCCTGCTCGGGGGCGAGCAGGTAGCGGGCGCCCGGGCCGGCCTCGCCGGCGCGGTCGGCGGCGTTGTAGAGGGCGCAGCGGGACAGCGAGAGGCAGCCGCAGCCGATGCAGCCGGTGAGCTTGGCCTTGAGCCGCTGGAGTTCGGCGATCTGCTCGTCGATCCGGTCCTGCCAGGACTCGGCCACCCGGTCCCATTCGGCACGGTTGGGGGCCGGGCGTTCGGGGAGGCGGTCGAGGGCGACCTTCGCCTCGTCCAGGGAGAGGCCGACCCGCTGGGCGGCGCGGACGAAGGCGATCCGGCGCAGCGTGCTGCGGGTGTAGCGGCGCTGGCCGCCGGCGGTGCGGGTGGCGTGGATCAGGCCGAGGCTCTCGTAGTAGCGCAGCGCGGAGGCGGCGAGGCCGCTGCGGTCGGCGAGTTGGCCGATGGTGAGCAGGTCGCTGTGGTGCGGCCCGGGGGTGCGGCGGCCGTCTGGGTGGGCGGTCATGGGTAGCCACTGTAGTCGCTTGACCTCAAGTCGACTTTAAGTTGCACGATCGGGGCCATGACGACGAACGCGACCGCCACGACCGCCACCGGCACCCGCTTCGAGGACCTGCCCGCGCTGATGGGCCTGATGACCGGCGACGAGAAGCACGGTCCCGCCGCGACCTCCACCCTGGACGCGCTCTGGGTGCTGTACGACCGGGTGCTGCGGGTGACCCCGGCGACCGCCGACGCCCAGGACCGCGACCGCTTCCTGCTCTCCAAGGGCCACGGCCCGATGGCGTACTACGCCGTGCTGGCGGCCAAGGGGTTCCTCGACCCCGCGGTGCTGCCGGGCTTCGGCGGCTACGACTCGCCGCTCGGCCACCACCCGGACCGCACGCTGGTCCCCGGCGTGGAGATCGCCTCCGGCTCGCTCGGGCACGGACTGCCGCTGGCCGTCGGCACCGCGCTCGGGCTGCGGGCCCAGGGCCTGACCGACCCGGCGGTGTGGGTGCTGGTCGGCGACGCGGAGTTCGACGAGGGCTCCAACGCCGAGGCGGTGGCCTTCGCCGGGGCCTACGGTCTGGACCGGCTGCACGTGGTGGTGATCGACAACTCCTCGGCCACGCACGGCTGGCAGGGCGGCATCGCCGGTCGCTTCGCGGCCGAGGGCTGGTCGACGGCGACGGTGGACGGCCGCGACCACGAGGCGCTGTACCGCGCGTACACCGCGGAGCACCCGGGCCGCCCGCACGCGGTGGTCGCCCGGGTCGAGCCCAAGGAGAACCACTGAGCGCCCGGCCGCCCGCACCCGCCGAACTCCCGCCGGCCGAACTCCCGCCGGCCGAACTCCCGTCCGTCGAGCCCGCACCCGTCGAGCCCGCACCCGCTGAACCCGCACCCGTTGTACCCGCACCGCCGAAAGGAACCTCCCCGATGGACACCATGCGCGAGCGCTTCGTGGCCGTGACCACCCGCCTGCTGGACGAGGACCCCCGGCTGGCCCTGGTGCTCGCCGACATCACGGCGGCCGCCTTCGCACCGGCGCAGCGGCACCACCCCGACCGGGTGGTCAACGTCGGGATCCGCGAGCAGCTGCTGATCGGCGCGGCGGGCGGCCTGGCGCTCACCGGGATGCGGCCGATCGCCCACACCTTCGCCAGCTTCCTGATCGAGCGGCCCTTCGAACAGGTCAAGCTGGACCTCGTCCACCAGGGCGTCGGCGCCGTGCTGGTGAGCGCGGCCGGCTCGTACGACTGGCCGTCCGGCGGCCGCACCCACATGTCCCCGGGCGACGTCGCCCTGCTGGACACCCTGCCGGACTGGACGGTCCACGTCCCCGGCCACCCGGACGAGGCCGAGCAGCTGCTGCGCCACGCTTACGCGGACGGCGACCGCAACGTGTACGTCCGCCTCTCGGCGCACCGGAACGCGGCCGCGGTGCCGGTCGAGCCGGGCCGCTTCACCACCCTCCGGACGGGCTCGCGCGGGGCCGTGCTCGCCGTCGGGCCGATGCTGGACGCGGTGCTCGCGGCCACCGAGGGCCTGGACGTCACCGTGCTGTACGCGGCGTCGGTGCGTCCCTTCGACGCCGCCGGGCTGCGGGCGGCACTCGGCGACCGGGCGGACGTGGTGCTGGTCGAGCCGTACCTGGCGGGCACCTCCGCGAACGAGGCGCACGCGGCGCTCGCCGACCGCTCGCACCGGGTGCTGGGCCTGGGCGTGCCGCGCGAGGAGCACCGGCACTACGGTTCGATCGCGGAGCACCTGGCCGCCTACGGCCTGGACGCCCCGGCGCTGCGGGAGCGGATCGGCACCTTCCTCTGGTAGTTCGGGTGGCCGGTGGTTCAGACCCGCACGATCGCGACCGCGTCCGCCGCCAGCCGCACCGCTGCCCCCTCCGTCACCGCCGCGCCCTGTGCCGCCGCTCCCTCCGGCGCCGCGGCCCCCTCCAGCGCCGCCGCCCCGAAGGCCGCCACCACCTCGCGCCCGGTGGCCCCGAGTGGCAGCGCGGCCTCGCCCGGCCCGAGGTTGACGGCGATCCGGTACGGCCCCCGGTGCACCACCAGCCGGCCCGCCGCCTCGTCGAAGTCCACCCGCACCGCGCCGAGGTCGGGGTCGGACAGCTCCGGGCGCTCGCGCCGCAGCCGGATCAACGTCCGGTACCAGGCGAGCAGTTCGGCGTGCGGGGCGCGCCGGATCTCGGTCCAGTCGAGGACCGAGCGCAGCACGGTGGCCGGCTCCTGCGGGTCGGGGACGGCCTCGGCGGCCCAGCCGTGCTCGGCGAACTCCCGCCGCCGGCCCCGCCGGACGGCCTCGGCGAGGTCCGGGTCGGTGTGGTCGGTGAAGTACTGCCAGGGGGTGGCGGCGCCCCACTCCTCGCCCATGAAGAGCATCGGGGTGAACGGCGAGGTGAGCACCAGCGCCGCGCCGCAGGCGAGCCGGCCGGGGGAGAGGCTGGTGGAGACGCGGTCCCCGAGCGCCCGGTTGCCGACCTGGTCGTGGTTCTGGAGGTAGCCGAGCAGCCGGTGGCCGTCGCCGGACGGGGTGAACGGGCGTCCGTGGTGGCGGCCGCGGAAGGAGGACCAGGTGCCGTCGTGGAAGAACCCCCGGGTGAGCGTCTTGGCGAGGGCGGCGAGCGGCTGGTGCGCGAAGTCCCCGTAGTAGCCCTGGGATTCGCCGGTGAGCGCGCAGTGCAGGGCGTGGTGGAAGTCGTCGCTCCACTGCGCGGCGAGGCCCTGTCCGCCCGCCTCGGGCGGGGTGGTGGTGGCCGGGGTGTTGAGGTCGGACTCGGCGACGAGGAACAGCGGCCGGTTGGTGGCGACCGCCAACTTCCGTACCTCTGAGGAGAGTTCCTCCAGGAAGTGGACGGCCCGGCCGTCCGCGAGGGCGTGCACGGCGTCCAGTCGCAGCCCGTCGATCCGGTAGTCGCGCAGCCAGGCCAGCGCGCTGCCGATCAGGTAGGCCCGCACCTCGTCCGAGCCGGGCGCGTCCAGGTTGACCGCCGAGCCCCACGGGGTGTGGTGCCGGTCGGTGAAGTACGGGCCGTACGCGGGAAGGTGGTTGCCGGACGGGCCGAGGTGGTTGTGCACCACGTCGAGCACCACCCCGAGGCCCTTGCCGTGGGCGGCGTCCACGAAGCGCTTGAGCCCCTCGGGCCCGCCGTAGGGCTCGTGGACGGCCCAGAGCGAGACCCCGTCGTAGCCCCAGCCGTGCCGGCCGGGGAACGGGCAGACCGGCATCAGCTCGACGAAGTCCACGCCCAACTCGACCAGGTGGTCCAGGCGTTCGGCGGCGGCGTCGAAGGTGCCGCGGGCGGTGAAGGTGCCCACGTGCAGCTCGTACAGCACCGCGCCGGGCAGCGCCCGGCCGCCCCGGCCGGTCGGTGGCCACGGGGACCAGGGGAACGCGGCGTGGTCCACCGCGCGGCTGGGCCCGTCCGGTCCGTGCGGCTGCCGGGGCGAGCGCGGGTCGGGCAGCGGCGGGCCGTCGTCCAGCCGGAAGGCGTAGTCGCCCGCCGGGGCCTCGCCGGACCACCAGCCGTCCCGGTCGGGGCAGCGGGCCAGGTCGTAGCCGAAGCCGTTGACCTCGACCCGCACCCGGGAACCGGCGTTCGGTGCCCACACCTGGTAGCTCGGCATCAGCCCCTCCTCGTCAGCAGGGCCACCGGCAGGTCCGCCAGCAGCCGCGCCACCGGCACCGCGCCCGCCGGGAAGCTCCGCCCGGTCGGCTCGTCCGTCCACGGCCCGCCGGCCGGCAGCTCCAGCACGGTGTCGCGCCAGCCGCCCGCCCGCTCCAGCCCGTACGGCAGCCGGGTGACGGCGGTGACCACGTCCTCGCCCCGGGTGAAGGCCAGCAGGTGGTCGGCGGCGGGGCCCGCGGCGTGCAGCGGCCGGTACGGGCCGAGCGGGCGGGCGCGGCGCAGGTGCAGCGCGGTGGTGGTGAGGTGCAGCTTCTCCCGGGCGAGGTCGCCGGGGCGCGGCGCGGCCGCGTCGGTGAGCCGCACCGCGAGCGCGCCGAAGTCCACCACGCCCCGGTTGTCCGGGTCCACCAGGGTGTACAGCGGCTCCTCGCTGCCCTGGTAGAGGTCCGGCACGCCCGGCACGGTGAGGTGCAGCAGCGCGGCGGCCAGGGTGTTGGCGCGGGCGTGCGGGGCGAGGGCGTGGACGGCGCCCTCAATGCGGGGGAGCAGCCCGGGGTTGGCGTGGACCGAGCGGGCGCGCCGCTCCAGCGCCCGCTCGTAGCCGGGGTCGGGGGTGGTCCAGGAGGTGTGCAGCTTGGCTTCGCGGGCGGCCTTGAGCAGGGCGGCGACCAGCCGGTCCGGGTCGATCGGCCAGGCGGCGACCAGGGTGTGCCACAGCAGCCAGTCGGCGTCCCGGTCGAGATCCGGCGCGGCCGGGCCCGCGGCGGTGGACCAGGCGGCGGCCTCGGCGGCCCAGGCGTCCGGCCGCTCGGCGAGCACGGCGAGCCGGGCCCGGGCGTCGGCGCTGCGCTTGGTGTCGTGGGTGGAGAGCACCGTCATGCTGTGCGGCCAGGTGCGCTCCAGGTAGCGGCACCAGTCGTGGAAGTCCGCGGGGTGCAGCCCGGGCCGGGCGGGTTCGCCGCCGACCTCGTTGAGGCCGGGCAGGGCGTTCCAGCGGTAGAAGGCGGTGTCCTCGACGCCCTTGGCGGCCACCGCGGCGGCGGTCTGGGCGAAGCGCGTGCAGAACTCGTCCTTGTCCGCGCCGCGGCCCAGCTCGCCGAGCGCGAGCGCGGCCACCAGCCGGTCGGTCGGGTCCTCGGAGCCGTCCAGGGCCGCCCGCAGCTGCCGGGTGGCGGCGGCCGGGACCGCCTCGCCGGGCCGGGCGTACGGCCGGTACGCCGGGTAGCCGGTGAGCAGCCGGCCGAGCGCCGCGCGCAGCTGCCCCGGCGCGTGGTCGGCGTGCGCGGGCTCGGCGGCGCCGATCCGCAGCGCTATCCGCACCAGCCGGTCGACCTCGGCGGCGAGTTCGCCGTCCGGCCCGGCCATGTCGGCGCGCCCGCGCCGGGCTTCGGCGACGGCGGGGTGTGGGTCCGCGCAGAGGTCCCGGATCGGGCCGCCGCGCCGGAAGGACTCGTACGCCCCGGCGAGGCGGCAGGCGCCCGCGTGGTCGGTGAGCACGCCGTCGATCCGGCGCAGCGCGTCGTAGCCGGTGGTGCCGGCCACCGGCCAGTCCTCGGGCAGCCGCTCCTCGCCGGTGAGGATCTTCTCGACCACGACGTACGCCCCGCCGGTGCTCCCCGCCGTCCCGCCGGTGGTCCCCGCCGTCCCGCCGGTGGTCCCCGCCGTCCCGCCGGTGGTCCCCGCCGTCCCGCCGGTGGTCCCCGCCGTCCCGCCGGTGGCCGCCGCGAGGCGCCGCAGGTAGCCGCGCGGGTCGGCCAGCCCGTCCGGGTGGTCGATCCGGAAGCCGTCCAGGACGCCGTCGGCGTGCAGTCCGAGCAGGACGGCGTGGGTGGCGGCGAACACCTCCGGATCCTCGGCCCGCAGGGCGATCAGCTCGTTGACGGTGAAGAAGCGCCGGTAGTTGAGCTCGGTGCGGGCCAGCCGCCACCAGGCGAGCCGGTACCACTGGCGGCCGAGCAGCTCGGGCAGCGCCAGTTCCTCGGTGCCGGGGCGCAGCGGCAGCTCGTGCTCGTGGTAGCGCAGCACTCCGGCGTCCACGGTGAGCTGGTCCAGGACGGCGCCGAGCCGGTCGCCGAGCAGCGGCAGCAGCACCCGGCCGCGCCCGGGGGCGTCGGTGGGGCCCTCCTGGGCGGTCCAGTCGATGTCGAACCAGCGGGCGTACGGCGAGTCGGGGCCGTCGCGCAGCACCTGCCACAGCGGCCGGTTGAGCCGTTCGGGGGCGGGCACGGCCATGTGGTTGGGCACCACGTCGGCGATCAGCCGCAGGCCGTGGCGGTGTGCGGCGGCGGCCAGCTCGCGCAGGGCCGGCTCGCCGCCGAGCTGTTCGCTGATCCGGGTGTGGTCGACGGTGTCGTAGCCGTGGGTGGAGCCGGGGACGGCCTCCAGCAGCGGGGACAGGTGCAGGTGGGAGACGCCGAGGGCGGCCAGGTAGGGGACGGCGGCGGTGGCGTCGCGGAGGGTGAAGCCGGGCTGGAGCTGGAGGCGGTACGACGACGAGGGGACGGCGGCGGCCGGGCGGGGCTGCGCGGGCTCGGCGGCGGGGGTCATAGCTCCATAGGTACCCGGGGGAGGCCGCCGCCAAGACCCGCTGCTGGCCCGAACAGGTGACCGGCCCCGGCCGTCCGAAGGCCCCGCGCGACGTTTCGCGCGACGTTCCGGGGGCCGTTCAGTGCGCCGTTTCGTGCGCCGTTCCGGGGCCGTTCCGGGAGCCGCCCTACGCGGGCCGTTGCAGCACCATCAGCGAGCGGTCGGTGAGCCACAGGGCGTCCCCGGCCTTGACCCGGGCGCCCGTGCCCGGGGCGGGCAGACGGGGCCGGGCGGTGTCGACCACGACCTGCCACTCCCGCCCGTGGCCGGCGGGCACGGTGAACTCCAGCGGCTCGAAGTGGGCGTTGAACATCAGCAGGAAGGAGTCGTCGACGATCCGCCCGCCGCGCCGGTCCGGTTCGGAGATCGCGTGGCCGTTGAGGAAGACGGTCAGCGACTTGGCGTAGCTGGCGCCCCAGTTGCGCTTGGTCATCTCCTCCCCGGTCGGGGTGAACCAGGCGATGTCGGTGAGGTCGTCGAAGCCGCCGGAGGCGGACACCGGCCGCCCGTGGAAGAAGCGCCGCCGCCGGAACACCGGGTGGTCGCGGCGCAGCCAGATCATCCCCTGGGTGAACTCCAGCAGCCGCGCCTGCGGCCCGTCGCCCTCGGGCCAGTGCACCCAGGTGAGTTCGTTGTCCTGGCAGTAGGCGTTGTTGTTGCCCCGCTGGGTGCGGCAGAGCTCGTCGCCGTGCGAGAGCATCGGCACGCCCTGGGAGAGCATCAGGGTGGCGATGAAGTTGCGCTGCTGGCGCTCCCGCAGCTCCTCGACGGCCGGGTCGGCGCCGGGCCCCTCGACGCCGCAGTTCCAGGAGCGGTTGAAGGACTCGCCGTCCCGGTTGTCCTCGCCGTTGGCCTGGTTGTGCTTCTCGTTGTACGAGACCAGGTCGCGCAGGGTGAAACCGTCGTGGCAGGTCACGAAGTTGATGGAGGCGATCGGGCGGCGGCCGTCGTCCTGGTAGAGGTCGGAGGAGCCGGTGAGCCGGGAGCCGAACTCGGCGAGGGTGGCGTTCTCGCCGCGCCACAGGTCCCGCACGGTGTCCCGGTACATGCCGTTCCACTCCGTCCACAGCGGGGGGAAGTTGCCCACCTGGTAGCCGCCCTCGCCGAGGTCCCAGGGCTCGGCGATCAGCTTGGCCTGGGAGACCACCGGGTCCTGCTGGACCAGGTCGAAGAAGGAGGAGAGCCGGTCCACCTCGTGGAACTGCCGGGCGAGGGTGGCGGCGAGGTCGAAGCGGAAGCCGTCCACGTGCATCTCGGTGACCCAGTAGCGCAGCGAGTCCATGATCAGCTGGAGCACGTGCGGGCTGCGCATCAGCAGGCTGTTGCCGGTGCCGGTGGTGTCCTCGTAGAAGCGCTGGTCCCGGGCGAGGCGGTAGTAGGAGACGTTGTCCAGGCCGCGCAGCGACAGCGTCGGCCCCAGGTGGTTGCCCTCGGCGGTGTGGTTGTAGACGACGTCCAGGATCACCTCGATCCCGGCCGCGTGCAGCGCCTTGACCATGGACTTGAACTCCTGCACCTGCTGGCCGCGGTCGCCGGTGGAGGAGTAGGAGGAGTGCGGGGCGAAGAAGCCGACGGTGTTGTAGCCCCAGTAGTTGGCCAGGCCGAGGTCCCGCAGCCGGTGGTCGCGGACGAACTGGTGCACCGGCATCAGCTCGATCGCGGTGACACCCAGCTTGGCCAGGTGTTCGATCACCGCCGGGTGGGCCAGGCCCGCGTACGTTCCGCGGATCTCCTCGGGGATGCCCGGGTGAAGCCGGGTCAGGCCCTTGACGTGGGCCTCGTAGATGACGGTGCGGTGGTAGTCGGTGCGCGGCGGCCGGTCGGTGCCCCAGTCGAAGTACGGGTTGATCACCACCGAGTGCATCGTGTGCGGGGCGGAGTCCAGGTCGTTGCGGCGCTCGGGGGCGCCGAAGTGGTAGCCGTAGACCGACTCGTCCCAGTCGATGTGCCCGCTCATCGCCTTGGCGTACGGATCCAGCAGCAGCTTGGCGCTGTTGTGCCGCTGGCCCAGGCCCGGGTTGTACGGGCCGTGCACGCGGAAGCCGTAGCGCTGGCCCGGCTGGACGCCCGGGAGGTAGGCGTGCCGGACGAAGGCGTCCGTCTCGCGCAGTTCGACGGCCGTCTCGGAGCCGTCCTCGGCGATCAGGCACAGCTCGATCCGGTCGGCGCTCTCGGAGAACACCGCGAAGTTGGTGCCGGCCCCGTCGTAGGTGGCGCCGAGCGGGTAGGGCGTACCGGGCCAGACCTGCATGACACTCCTCAACTTCCTTGCTGCCGACGGAAACTGACGTGCACTCCGACTGCGGAGCGGGCCGCCTGCCCGGGCCCGGACGCTCTCTTCCCGGCCGGGCGGCCGTGCATGTGCGCGAGCGTGCGCCGTGACGCACGGCACGGCCGCCGTGGACGCGCGGCACAGGGCATACTCCCCGAGCCCTCCCCCGGGGGCCGGGAGATCCGGCCCGGGTTGGGCCGAACGAGCATCCGTCGGGCATTCGTGTGAAGAGTGCTTCCGGTGGGGCGGGAGGGCCCCGGGCATCCGGCTGCGATCGGCTCTCGGCGGGCAGTACCCTTGATCGTCCGGCCGCCCGGGGCCGACCGGCAGGCGTCCGACGGACCGACAGGCCCGCGCGGAACGGCAGGCTTTCACGGGCCGACGGGCTTCACGGGCCGACAGGATTTCGACGACCCCCGCGCCCGCGGGGGCCGGCCGCACGACCAGATGAGGTGGCGCATGGTGTTCCCCGCCGGCGGCCGTGGCTCCGGGCCCGACGGCCCCGACCGGGGCGCGGCCCGCAGCGAGGCGCCCACGGTGGTCATGCGTCCCACCCTGACCGGCCGGGCCCTGGTGCCCGCCCAGGGCGGCCCGGTCGAGATACCCGCACTGGCCTGGTCGGCCGGCGAATGGGAGGACGCCTACCAGCGGGTCCGGCTGTCCGGCCGCGCCTACGTCTGGCTCAACCTGGTCGAACAGCGGCTGCGCGCCCTGGTCGACGAGGTGCTCCACCCGATCTACGCCCCCGCCCACGGCGAGGACTGGGTCACCGCCGCCGCCGGACCGGCCGGCGAGGAGTGGGCGCACCGGGCCGGGGCCGTGCGCGAGGTCAGCCGCCGCAAGGGCTACCTGCTCGACCCGGCCGACGACGACCCGCTGGTCTTCCTCACCCTGCCCCAGCTGCGCGAGCTGATGGTGCAGCACTGGCCCTGCTTCGAGCCGTACCTGGCCGACCGGCGCGAGATCGAACTCGCGCTCGACGAGCTGGAAGTGGCCCGGCACGTGGTCTCCCGCAACCGGGTGCTCACCCAGACCGTGCTGGCCCAGACCGAGCGGGCCGCCGCCCGCCTGCTGGCCGTCCTGGACGGCGGCGCCGGCGGGGTGCCCGCCGACGTGGTCGAGTCCCTGGTGGCCGGCCGGTACGCGGACGTCGTCGCCGTGCACGCCGACCGGGTCCGGCTCCAGCGCGACCTGCCCGTCGAGGACCTGCTGGACGGCGCCCGGCGCCTCGACGCGCTCGGCATCGGCCTCGGCATGCTCTGCCAGAACTACACTGGCAAGCGCCTGGTGCGCCTGGCCGGCGAAGGCTGCCGGGTGCGACTGCTCTTCCTCAACCCGGCGAGCAGCGCGGTGCGCCGACGCGAACGCGAACTCGGCCTCGGGCGCAACGAGTTGTCGCGCTCCATCGAAATGAACATCATGCACGTGCGGCGGGTCCGGGCCCGGCTGCGGGACCAGGGTGGCTTCGAGATCCGGGTCTTCGACGAAACCCCGCGCTTCACCGCCTACCTGGTCGAGGGCCCCCGCACGGCCGGCCAGGCGGGCGGCCGCCGACAGGGCCGCGACCTCGGCGTCATCCAGCCCTACCTGCGCCGCGCCCGCGGCATGGAGTCCCCGGCCCTGGTCCTGCGCGGCGGCGCCGGCCAGCAGCCCGGCGGCACCGAGCCGGGACTGCTGGAGGTCTACCGCGAGGAGTTCGAGGGCGTCTGGGCCGACTCCCGGCCGGTGTCCTGAGGCCCGGCGGCTCACCGGCGTGGCATAGGGCGCGTCTGACGATTCCCGCAATTCCCGCCGGGTTAGCGACGCGCCCCGGCCTTCGGACGGGAGGTGCCCCCACTGCCCCCTCCTCCGCCTTGCGAGGCACGCACCCCGACGCCGTGCCCTGATCCGACGCGAAGCGTCAGGCCCGCCCGAGGGCCCGTCCGGACCGGGCCGCCGGCCGCCCCCAGGACCGGGTTGTCGGTGGGCCGGGTGATGATAGGGGCTGTTTCGAGAGGCAGGACGGAAGGACACACCTGATGAGCTGGTGGCAGCAGCCACTGGTCGGCTTCGACCTGGAGACCACGGGCACCGACCCGGCCGTGGACCGCATCGTCACGGCCGCGCTCGTGGACACGGTCGGGGCCGCCCGGGTGGGGGCCGCGCACTGGCTGCTCGACCCCGGGGTGCCGATACCCGCCGAGGCGGAGGCGATCCACGGGATCGGGGACGAGGTGGCGCGGGGCAAGGGCAGACCGGCGAAGGAGGCGGTGGAGGAGATAGCCGCCGCGCTCTGCGAGCGGATCGCCGCCGGGCGGCCGGTGGTGGCGTTCAACGCGCCGTTCGACCTGTCGCTGCTCGACGCCGAACTGCGCCGGCACGGGCTGGCGACGCTCGCCGAGCGCCTGGGCCGCCCGGTCGGGCCGGTGCTGGACGCGCTGGTGATCGACCGGGCCGTGGACAAGTACCGCAAGGGCTCGCGCACCCTGCAGCGGGTCTGCGAGCTGTACGGGGTGGAGCTGACGGACGCCCACGAGGCGGGCAGTGACGCGCTCGCCGCCGTCCGGGTCGCCGTCGCGCTGGCCGGGCGCTACCCGGCCGAGGTGGGGTCGGTGGAGCCCGCCGAACTGCACCGGCGGCAGATCGACTGGTACCGGCAGTGGGCCGAGGGCCTCCAGGCCTGGCTGCGCCGCGGCAAGGACCCGCAGGCGGTGGTCGACCCGCGCTGGCCCGCCCGGTGACGACCGTCCGGCCCGCCCGCCCCGCAGGCCTGCCCGGCTTCCTCGCCCTCGCCCTCGCCGTCGCCGCCGAGTCGGGCCCGGAGGGCGGTTCCCGGCAGGTCCACCGGCTGCGCGTCCGCTGACCTCCGCCCGGCGGCGGGACGGGGGTCGGGGGGCTGGGGGCGGGAGCTGGAGCCGCGGACGCGGGCCGCGCCCCCAACAGCCTTACGCGGCAGGGAAGTCGAAGGTGTAGCCCTCGGCGACCAGCCAGGGCAGCAGTTGCTTGAGCGCGGCCACGGTCTGGCCGCGGTCGCCGCCGCCGTCGTGCATCAGGACCACGCCGCCGGGCTTGAGCTGCTTCTGCACGGCCGCGACGATCGCCGGCGTCCCCGGACGCGCCCAGTCGCGCGGGTCCACGGACCAGCCGAGCGAGGACATCCCGAGGCCCGCGGTGATGTGCTCGTTGTCGGCGTTGAAGCCGCCGCCCGGGGCGCGGAACCAGCCGACCTCGGTGCCGGGGCCGCCGGCCTGGACGATCATGTTCCGGGCGGTGGTGATCTCGTCCACGGCCCGGTCGTGCGGGAGCTTCGCGAACGGCTGCGGGTGGTGGACGCTGTGGTCGCAGAGCCGGTGCCCGGCGGCCAGGACGCGCTTGACCATGGCGGGGTTGGCGGCGGCGTTCTGACCGATCTGGCAGAACGTGGCCTTGGCGTGGTACTGGGCGAGCAGGTCGAGGATCTGGCCGGTGGCCGGGCCCGGGCCGTCGTCGAAGGTGAGCGCGACGGTGCGGCCGCCGGAGGCGGTGGAGCCGATCACGGTGCCCGCCCCGGTGTGCGGGGGCGGCGCCGCGGGCGAGGACGGGTCGGCGGCCGGGGCGCTCGGGATGCTCGGGGCGGCCGGTACGGCCGGGGTGGCCGGCGCGGTGGGCGCGGCCGAGACGGGGGAGCCCGTGGCCGTGGACGGCTTCGGCGTCGGCTTCGCGGGCACCGCCGGCACCGCCGGTGCGGAGGCGGCCGGGGAGCCCGCGCCGGGCGGCACGGCGTCCGATCCGGGCGCCGGCGCGATGGTGGTCGCCGCCGTCCCGCCCGGCTGGGCGGTGGCCGGGGACTGCGTCGGCGACGGCGCCTGCGACGGCGCCTGCGACGGCGCCGCGGCGCTCGGCGGCCGGAGCGCCCCGCCGGCCGTCCCGCACGCGGCCAGCCCCAGGGCGGCGGCCACCGTGACGCAGCCCACGAGCAGCCGGCGCCGGGATCGGGACGTTCGGGTCGGGGCGAGGGGGCGTGGGGCGGTCCGGTGCATGGCGGCGGCTCCTGAGGTGCGAGTGCGGTGCCGGTCTCTCGAGTCAGGACGACTGTCCGACAGGACGCCGATCGTACGTTCCTCGGTTGCGGACCGGACCGACCCGCCGTAAGAGTCTTCTCACACTCGCCCCGCTGGCGGCCGTGCCCCGCCACGGGTATCGGGGAGGGCCGTCAGAAGGGGTACCAGCGCACCTCGGTGGCCCCGTCCCGCAGCGAGTCGACCCGGCGCCGGAACTCCTTCAGCGCGGCCGGGTTGCTGGCCGCCTGCTGCGCCACCCAGGAGGCGCTGGCGGTCTCCCGGGCGCCGCGCAGCACCGTGAAGCCGGGCCACTCGCGCACGTCCCAGCCATACGCCTCGGTGAACGCGCGGTACTCCTCGACGGGCACGCCGTAGCGGTCCTGGCTGAGGGCGAGGACCACCAGGTCGTGCTCGCGCAGGTCGTTCGCCATGAACTCCAGGTCGAGCAGCACCGGCCCGTCCGGGCCGATGTGGACGTTGCGCGGCAGCGCGTCGCCGTGGATCACCCCGGGGTGCAGCTGCGGGACGAGGTCGGGCAGGGCGGCCGCGAAGGCGTCCCGGCGGTGGCGCAGGAAGGCGACGTCCACCGGGTCCACATGGCCCTCGGCGGAGGCCAGCCAGCGCTCGACCGGGGCCAGCAGGTCGCGCCGGCCGAGGGTGAAGGGCGGCAACGGCAGCCCGTGCAGGGCGCGCAGCAGCGGGGCGAGGTCGACCGGGCGGGCGGGCCGGACGGCGGGCGCGAGCCGGTGCCAGAAGGTGACCGGGTGGCCGTCGGCCAGCTGCGGCTCGGGCGCCACCGCGTCGTACGGGCGGACCACCGGGACGTCCTGCCCGGCCAGCCAGTGGGCGAGGGCCAGCTCGCGGTGCGCCCGGTCGTAGAGCTCGGGGCCGCGGCCCACCTTGGCGACCACGGCCGGGTCGCCGAGGTCGAAGACGGCGTTCTCGCCGAGCGCGAGCAGCGTGGCCCCGTCGGGGGCGGCCAGCCCGGCCGACTCGCAGGCCCGGGCGAGCAGCACCCGGGCGCGGCCCTCGTCGAAGGGGATCATGACTGGTGTTCCGTTCCGCCGGCGTTCATCCGGGGAATCCCGGACGGTGATCATCATGACGCACGGACGCCGGGCCCCGCGCGCTGCGGGGCCCGGCGTCGGGCGGGTCGGACAGGCCGGCGGGTCGAGCGGGTCGGCGGGTCGGACGGACCAGCAGGTCGAGCGGGTCGGCGGGTCGGACGGACCAGCAGGTCGAGCGGGTCGGCGGGTCGGACGGACCGGCGCGTCGAGCGGGTCGAGGACGCCGGCGGGTCGGGGAGCGTCAGGCCTCGGCCCGGCGGTGGCGCGCCCCCTCCGCCGGGGCGGTCGGCCGGTCGTGCGGGGCCGGGCCGGCGCCGACCGGCGGGAGGGGATCGCCGTGCGAGAGGTCCGGCAGCCGGTTCAGCCAGCGCGGCAGGTACCAGTTGCGCTCGCCCAGCAGGGTCATCACCGAGGGCAGCAGCACCCCGCGGATCACCGTGGCGTCGATCAGCACCGCGACCGCCAGGCCCACGCCCATCTGCTTCATCACCTGCATGGACAGCGAGCCGAAGACCGAGAACACCGCCACCATGATCACCGCGGCGCTGGTGACCACCCCGGCCGTGGAGCGGATGCCGTGGGCGATCGCGGCCCGGGTCGGCAGGCCGCGGTCGTGGCCCTCCTTGATCCGGGAGACCACGAAGACGTGGTAGTCCATCGAGAGCCCGAAGAGGATCACGAAGAGGAACAGCGGCACCCAGGACTCCACCGCGCCGACCCCGGCGGTGCCCAGCAGCGAGGCGCCCATGCCGTGCTGGAAGACCAGCGTCAGCACCCCGTACGCGGCACCGACCGAGAGCAGGTTGAGCACCACGGCGGTGAGGGCGACGACCGGGGAGCGGAAGGAGGTGAGCATCAGCAGGAAGGCGAGGACCACCACGAAGCCGAAGACCAGCGGCATCGAGTCGGTCATCTTGCGGTTGAAGTCGTACGAGCTCGCGGTCTGGCCGGTGACGGGTGCCTCGGTGCCGGGCACCTTGAGCACGGTGGCGGGCACCAGGTCCTCGCGCAGGCTCCTCAGGGCCTCGTTGCTGGTGGTGTCGTTGCCGGAGCCGTTGAGCGGGATGTCGACGGTGGCCACGTTCCGGTCGGGGTGCACGGCGACCTCGACCGGGCCGTGCATCCGCCCGCCGGACAGCGCCCGGGCCTTGAGCTCGGCGATCGCGGCGGTCATCGCGGGGGAGTCGATGTCGGCGGCCTTGATCACCACGGTGGCGGGGGCGGGGCTGCCGGGGAAGGCGGCCTCGATCCTCTGCGAGACGGCGACCAGGGCGTTGCCCCGGGGCAGCTGCTGCTGGAAGGTCAGCTTCGCGGTGTGCATGGTGAGCAGCGGTGCGGCCAGGGCCAGCAGGAAGGCGCAGGCGAGCACGGTGGCGGCCAGCGGTCGGCGCAGCACCGGGGTCAGCACCGCGTTCCAGATCCGTCCGCCGTCCTGTGCGGCGCCCGGCCGGCGCAGCTTGGCGAGGAGCGGCACCCGGCCCTTCTCGACCCGGTCGCCGAGCAGCGACAGCAGCGCGGGCAGCACGGTGAGCGAGCCGAGCACGGCGGTGATCACGACCACGATGGTGGCGAAGGCCATCGCCTTGAAGGTGGCGATCCCGGTGAGGAACATCCCGGCCATGGCGACCACCACGGTGACGCCGGAGACCAGCACCGCCCGCCCGCTGGTGGCGGCGGCCACGGCCAGCGCGGTGGCGGCGTCGCGCCCGGCGGCCCGCTCCTCGCGCTCGCGGCGCAGGTAGAAGAGGCAGTAGTCGACGCCGACGGCGAGGCCGACCAGCAGCATCACCGAGGAGGCGTCGCCGCTGGTGTGCAGGAACCCGCTGCCGAGGGCGACCAGTCCGGCGGCGGCGACGAAGGCGGTGAGCGCGAGCACCACCGGCAGCACGGCGGCGACCAGCGCGCCGAAGGCGACCAGCAGGATGCCGAGGGCGAGCGGCACGGCGGTCCACTCGGCGCGGGCGAAGTCGTTCTTGAGCTGGTCCTGCATCCACTTGCCGGAGCTGGCGTCGCCGAGCTGGACCACGGTCAGCTCGGTGTGCTGCCGCTGCACGCCGGCCACCGCGTCCAGCACCGGCTGGACGTGGTCGGGCGCCTGCGCGCGGTCGCCCTTGAGCGTCAGCGTCACGAGCGCGGAGTGGCCGTCCGCGGAGACCGCCTTGGTGTCGTACGGCGAGCGGACCTCGGCGGCCTCGCCGGTGCCGTTCACGGCGGCGACCACCTGGCCGACGGCGGCGTGGAACTCCGGGTCGTCGGCGCTTCGGGTGGCGCTCTGGACCAGGACGGTCTCGCTCGCCGGGCTCTGCAGCCCGGCCTCGTCGAGGATCCGTGCGGCCCGGGAGACCTGCCCGGGGACCTGCTCGGCGTCGGTGATCTTCGTGCTGCCGTGGGCGGTGCCGAGCGCGGCGGCCAGGACGACGAAGAGCAGCCAGCCGAACACGGCGGTCTTGCGGTGCCGGGCGCTCCAGGCACCCATCGCGGCCGCCGGGCCGAGTCTGGACTTCACGGGCTTCACGGTGGTTCTTCCCCCCTGGGAGAGCGGCGGTCGGCGCCGGACGGGAGCGGCGGCCCTGGGTCGGGTGCCGCCGGCCTGCGTGCGCCGGGTGCGGTCCGGCGTCCCGATCGACAGTAGGGAAGCGGGAGTTGACGGGTAATCCGGCTGGCGGGTGGCCGTTTCCTGGTGCTCTCCCGGGGGCCGCGGTGGGGTTTTCCCTACCCCCGGACCCCGAGATCTCCTCCTGGGGGGTAGGGGATGCTCCTCCACCCTGAGGGGGAGAAGACTCCACCCGGAGCACGAGGTCGACGGGGTCGCGGGCAGGGGAAACTGGGTCGGGGCCGCTTCGGGGCGGCCCACGGGGGTTGAAGCACGCGAAAACTGCTTGCCGGGCGGCAAGCAAGTGCCCGTAGGATGATGCCCCAGATCCACTTACCTGCCGACCGGCAAGGGAGTGCCCATGGGGCTCTCCCCGAGCCGGCCTTGCCGTTGCCCAGCGTCCCGTCCCCCAAGGGCTGCGGTGAACCATGCCCAGGAGGCATCACGAGCATGTTCCACCGACTAGGACAATTCGTCGTTCGCCGCGCGTGGTGGGTCATCGCCGCGTGGGTGGTCGCGATGATCGCCATCGTCGCGACGGCACCCAAGGTCACCTCGCAGACGGACGAGTCCGCGTTCCTGCCCAAGCACTACGAGTCCATCCAGGCGGCGCAGCTCCAGGAGCAGGCGTTCCCGGCCAGCTTCACCCCGTCCGCGCTGGCGCTCTTCGAGCGCAACGACGGCGGCGCGCTGAACGAGGACGACAAGGCCGCGATGGCCAGGATCGTCCAGGGCCTCACGGACAAGAAGATCGAGGCCGTCGAGAAGATCATCCCGGTCGGCGAGCAGACCACGTCCAAGGACGGCAAGTACGCGCTCGCCCCGATAGCCATCGACAAGACCAAGCAGCAGGACCCCAAGGCGTTCGGCGACGTCGCCAAGCACCTCCGCGAGGAGGGCAAGGCGCTCGCCTCGGGCAGCAACGTCAAGTTCCAGCTCGGCGGCGCCGCCGCGCAGTCGCTGGACCAGCAGGAGGCCTCCGGCTCGGCCGACGCCCTCATCGGGATGGCGACGATCGTCCTGGTCGCGATCATCGTCGGGTTGATCTTCCGCAGCATCCTGGCCGGCCTCCTGCCGCTCCTGGTCTCGCTCGTGGTCGCCATGCCGACCTCCAACGGCCTGATCAACTACGCCACCAAGGCCTTCGGCCTCGAGACCACCCCGATCCTCTCGGCGATCCTGATCGTCGTCGTGCTCGGTGTCGGCACGGACTACTTCCTCTTCCTGGCGTTCCGCTACCGCGAGCGGCTGCGGGCCGGTGACGACCGCAAGGAGGCCGTGGCCAACGCGGTCGGCCGGGTCGGCGAGGCGATCGCCTCGGCCGCCGGCGCGGTCACCGTCGCGTTCGCCGTGCTGATCCTCTCCAGCCTGGGCATGTTCAAGGCCCTCGGCCCCGCACTGGCCATCGCCGTCGTGGTCACCGCTTTCGCCTCGCTCACCCTGGCCCCCGCCCTGCTCGCGGTCATCCCGGCCCGTGCCGTGTTCTGGCCCGGCAAGAAGTGGATGCGGGAGCCGAACGACGCGCGCTTCGCCGCGCTCGGCCGGATCGTGCAGAAGCGCCCGGCCGCGGTCGCGCTCGCCTCCGGCGGCGTGCTGCTGGCGCTGTCCGCCGGCGCCCTGAGCTACAACGGCACCTTCGACCTGGCGGGCAGCTCCATGCCCAAGGAGAAGGAGTCGATGGTCGTCCAGGACAAGATGATCAACGGCTTCTCCGCCGGCGCGGCCGACCCGACCCACGTCTTCCTGACCAACACCAGCGGCGCCAAGCTCGACCCGGCGGCGTTCGAGTCCTACGCCGCCAAGCTCGGCGGGGTGTCCGGAGTGGCCCAGGCCGCGCCGAAGCCCCAGCTCAGCGCCGACGGCGTGACGGCCGACTTCACCGTCATGCTGACCCACAAGCCGGACAGCAACGAGGCGATCGACACTCTCACGCAGCTCCGGGAGGTCGCGCACGGCCAGGCGCCGGCCGGGACCTCGGCGAAGGTCGGCGGCCTGACCGCCGTCTACAAGGACATCAACCTCGCGATGACCCACGACTACAAGTTGGTCTTCCCGATCGCGGGTCTGCTGATCCTGCTCATCCTCGCCCTGCAACTGCGCAGCGTGGTCGCCCCCTGGTACCTGATGGCCTCGGTGGGCCTCGGCTTCACCGCCACCCTCGGCAGCACCACGCTGCTCTTCCAGAACATCGGCGGAGAGACCGGCCTGATGTTCATGCTGCCGATCCTCATCTACCTCTTCGTGGTGGCGATCGGCACCGACTACAACATCCTGATCATCGCCCGCCTCCGCGAGGAGGCCCGGGAGGGTCGCAGCCCGCGTGACGCGGCGCGCGAGGCGCTGCGCCACGGCGGCCCGACCGTCGCGGCGGCCGGCTTCATCCTGGCGGCGTCCTTCGCGACCTTCATGCTCGCGGGCAACATCTTCATGCTGGAGTTCGGCTTCGCGATGGCCTTCGGCATCATCCTGGCCGCCTTCGTGATGGCGATGTTCTTCACCCCGGCGCTCACCGCGCTGATCGGCAACAAGGCCTGGTGGCCCGGCCACGGCGCCGACCCGGGCCACGGACACGGCCACGGCCCGGCCCCGCTGGCCGACCCGCACGGCGTGCCGGAGCCGGCCGGCCGGCGCTGATCCGACCGGCCCGTGAGGCAAGGCGGCGTCCCGCTTCGGCGGGGCGCCGCTGCCCCTTTCCCGGAGCCGCCAAACGTGATCTCCGAGGCGGAAAATCCCCGGTCAACCCCGGTTCCACCGTGCTACAGTCGAAGCAGTTGCAGTTTTGGTTCCCATGAACGTGGTGTGCGCCTGCTGGTTCCAACCGACAGGCGCATTTGTTTTGTCCGGTGTTTCAGTCTCCGGATGGGGATCGCGGCTACTTGGGGACTCACGAGGTGTGGGTCCCTGATGCCCCAGTTAGAGGAGACGGTTATGGCTACCGGCACCGTGAAGTGGTTCAACAGCGAAAAGGGCTTCGGCTTCATCGAGCAGGATGGCGGCGGCGCCGACGTGTTCGCCCACTACTCGAACATCCAGGCTCAGGGCTTCCGTGAGCTGTTCGAGGGCCAGAAGGTCGAGTTCGACGTCACCCAGGGCCAGAAGGGCCCGCAGGCCGAGAACATCCAGATCATCGGCTGACGTCAGCTCCACGCTGACTCGCGATCATCGCGAAGCGGGGGCCCGCACCGCACGGTGCGGGCCCCCGCTCATGCCGCCGTACGGCCGGGGCGGCGCACTCTTTCCTCCGACGGCCGACCCAGCCCGTACCCCGGGCTGCCGACCGACGGACGGAGATCCCGTGACCACCCCTGCCCGCCCGCCGCGCGACCGCGGCCCCCGCACCACCGACCAGGCCCGCCGCACCGCCGGCGGCGACCGCCCGCGCAAGCCGCGCGGCCGCGGCGCAGCCCCCAAGCAGGGCCGCCCCGCCGCCGTCCCCGAGGCCACCGAGTTCACCGTGGTCCAGGGCACCCCGGCCCGGCCCCCGGCGGCCTCCTTCGCCGAGCTCGACCTCCCCAAGGGGATCCTCGCCGCGCTCACCCGTGAGGGCGTCACCGAGCCCTTCCCGATCCAGGCCGCCACGCTGCCCGACTCGATCGCCGGGCGCGACGTGCTCGGCCGTGGCCGCACCGGCTCCGGCAAGACCCTGGCCTTCGGCCTGCCGCTGCTCGCCCGTACCGCCGGCCGGCGCGCCGACGCCCGGTACCCGCTGGCGCTCGTCCTGGTGCCCACCCGCGAGCTGGCCCAGCAGGTCACCGACGCGCTCACCCCGTACGCCACCGCCGTCAACCTGCGGATCACCACCGTCGTCGGCGGCATGTCGATCAACCGGCAGGCCAACGCGGTGCGCCGCGGCACCGAGGTGCTGGTGGCCACCCCGGGCCGGCTGGACGACCTGATCGGGCGCGGTGACGTCAACCTCTCCGACGTCGCGATCACGGTCCTCGACGAGGCCGACCAGATGGCCGACATGGGCTTCCTGCCGCAGGTCAGCAAGCTGCTGGAGCAGGTCGCCGAGGGCGGGCAGCGGATGCTGTTCTCCGCCACCCTGGACCGCAACGTCGACCGGCTGGTCAAGCGCTTCCTGACCGACCCGGTGACCCACTCGGTCGACCCCTCGGCCGGCGCCGTCAGCACCATGGACCACCACGTCCTCCAGCTGGAGCAGACCGACAAGGCCTCCGCCACCGCGCACATCGCCTCCCGCGACGGCCGCGTGATCATGTTCGTGCACACCAAGCACGGCGCCGACCGGCTGGCCAAGCAGCTGCTCGCCAACGGCGTGAAGGCCGCCGCCCTGCACGGCGGCAAGTCCCAGCCGCAGCGCAACCGGGTCCTGGACCAGTTCCGGGACGGCCACGTCACCGCGCTGATCGCCACCAACGTCGCCGCCCGCGGCATCCACATCGACGGCCTGGACCTGGTCGTCAACGTGGACCCGCCGGTCGACCACAAGGACTACCTGCACCGCGGCGGCCGCACCGCCCGCGCCGGCGAGTCCGGGACGGTCGTCACCCTGGTGCTGCCCGAGCAGCGCCGCGAGGTCAACCGGCTGATGACGGTCGCCGGCATCCGTCCGACCGTCACCAAGATCCGCCCGGGCGACGCCGACCTGGCCCGGATCACCGGCGCCCGCACGCCCAGCGGCGTCGCGGTGACGCTGGCCGTGCCAGTCGTCGCGAACCAGGCCGCCGGCGCGGCGGCCGAGGCCGGCGCCGGCAAGCCCGCCGGGGCCAAGACCGGTGCCCCGCGCCGCCGGCCGGGCAAGCGCTCCGCGCTGCCCGCCGACGTCGACATGAACGGCAACCCGCGCCGCCCCCGCCCCAAGCAGCGCATGGGCGCCGCCGCCCAGGGCGACCGCCCGCAGGCGGCCGGTTTCATCGGCCGCTCCTCGGGCCGCGCCAAGCCCGGCAGCGGCTCCAAGTCCGGCTCCAACTACGGCACCGGCCGCCAGCGCCGCAAGGCGGACTGACGCCCTTCCGGCCCGACGACGGCCCGTCCGCTCCGACGACGGCCCGGCTCCCCCGCCAGGGGGGAGCCGGGCCGTTCGCGTTCCGGCCGCCCTGCTTCGCCGTGCCTCCTCGGCGCTCTCCCCGCACGGCCCTCCTCCGGCCCGGCCGCGCGCTCCCGGCGAAACTGCCGCTCGGGCCGACGGCCCTGCTCAGCCCCGCCGCATCCGGCAGATGCCGGTGACCTGCCGGTTGACGGCCGACCGCGCACCCCCGAGTCTTTCCCGCGACCAACCGTCCGACGCGCCGTCACCAGACGGGCGTGGACGGTGAGTCGACGCGATCCCCCGATCCGGAAGGACGACCCTCCCATGCGCCGAACCACCGCCGTACTGACCACCGCCCTGCTCGCCGGGGCCGCCGCGCTGGTCGCACCGGCCACCGCGGCCCAGGCCGCCCCCGCCTGCAGCGCCTACGCCGGCGCCTGGAGCGCCGTCGGCACCTGTAGCGGCCTCGACCCGATGCAGACCTGGACCGTGACGGCCAGCTGCCTCTACTGGGACTCCACCCACACCATGCAGTTCTCCCGCCCCGCCATCGGCGGCCTGGCGATGGGCGACGGCACCGTCTCCGCCTCCTGCATGATCGGCGACAGCGTGATGTTCCCGCGCGTCGTCCTCGGCGCCACGCCGCCGGCCGGCCCGACCGGCCAGATCACCGGCTACGCGAGCAAGTGCGTCGACGTGAAGGGCGCCAACACCGGCAACGGCACCGCCGTCCAGATCTACGACTGCAACGGCACGGTCGCGCAGAAGTGGCGGATCGGCGTCGACGGCACGATCCGCGCCCTCGGCAAGTGCCTGGACGTCTCGGGCGGGAACACCGGCAACGCCACCAAGGTGCAGATCTACGACTGCAACGGCACCGGCGCCCAGCAGTGGCAGGCCCGGGCCGACGGCTCGCTGCTGAACCCGCAGTCCGGCCGCTGCCTGGACGACCTCGGCTTCTCCACCGCCAACGGCAACCAGCTGGGCATCTGGGACTGCAACGGCGCCGAGAACCAGAAGTGGGTCCTCCCGGTCTGACGGCCGTCCCCGGTCCGGCCCTTCCGGTCCGCCGCCTCTGACCCGGCACCGCCCGCCCGCGGCCCGGCCCCCGTTCACCCGGGGGCCGGGCCGTACGCGATCCGGCCGGATCGGCGGCGTGCCCGACCTGCCCGGGTCGTTCCGGGCCCGTACCGTACCCGCCCCGTGCGTGGGCGGACCGGTGGCGTGATCTTCACCCCGCCCCGTTGACCGTGGACGCGACCTGCCCGAAGCTTTCGCGCGGCCCACATGAAGATCACATTGATTCCACGAGTGCTTCACATGCGGGTTGCCCGGTTCACCCTCCCCGGAAGGACTCTCCCATGCGTCGTACCGCCGCCCTGTTCGCCACCGCACTGCTCGCCGGTGCCGCCGCGCTGACCGCGCCCGCCGCCGGTGCCGCCGAGAGCACGACCCGGAGCACGACGAACAGCACCGTCCCGGGCCCGGGCGGCGTCGGGAGCTGCACCGTCGACGACGCCCCCCTGAACCCGGTCGGCACCTGTACGGGCATCGACCCGATGCAGACCTGGCGCGTCGGGGTCGACTGCAGGGGCTACGACTGGACCTGGCACGTCCCCATCTACGAGTCGTCGGTCGGCAACTGGGTCACCGGCAGCGGCACCGGTTCCTCCGCCTCGTGCCGGTACCCGTTGACGCCGGGTCTGGGCTGGATCCAGTTCGGTCCGGCGGTACCGGCCGGGCCGGTCGGTCGGATCACCGGGATCGCGGGCAAGTGCCTGGACGTGCGCGGCGGCAGCACCGCCAACGGCACCCAGACCCAGATCTGGGACTGCCTGGGCAACGTGAACCAGACCTGGAAGGTCGGCACCGACGGCACCGTGCGGGCGGTCGGCAACTGCCTGGACGTCGAGGGCGGGCGCACCGGCAACGGCACGCTGGTGCGGACCTGGGAGTGCAACGGCAGCGGTGCCCAGAAGTGGCAGGCCCGTTCGGACGGTTCGCTGGTCAACCCGCAGTCGGGCCGCTGCCTGGACGTCCGGGGCGTCTCCAGTGAGAACGGCGCGGTCCTGCAGATCTGGGACTGCTTCGGCGCCACCGCCGTCAACCAGGTCTGGCACCTGCCCGTCTGACACCCGCCGCGGTGGCCGAGTACCGGCACCGCAAGGCCTCGTGACGCTCAGGCGGTGAGGGCCGGGGCCGCCTCGGCGGTCCGGCGGGCCGCGTCGTGGCGTTCCAGGAGGAGGGCGGCCACCTCGGGGGCGGGACCGAGGACGCCGGCCAGGACGTCCGCCCCGGCCTCCTCGGCGGCGGCCGCGATGCGGTCGGGGAGCAGGCCCGGGGCCAGCAGGTAGGGGGCGACGGCGGTGCGTCCGGCGCCCGCGGCGCGCAGGGCGGCCAGGGCGTCGGGCACGCGCGGGCCCGCGGCGGAGGCGTAGGCGACCTCGACGGCCGCCCAGCCGCGGGTACGGCGCCACTCGGCGGCGACCGCGCGGGTCGCCGCGTCGGCGGCCGGGTCGGAGGAGCCGGCCGCCGCCAGCACGACGCCGGTCCGGGCCCGGACGGCGGCCGAGCCGACCGCCAGACCGGCCTCGGCGAGCCGGCGGTCCAGCGCGGCGAGCAGCGGGGCGGAGGGGCCGAGCACGTCCGCGACCGGCAGCCGGGCGCCGGCGGCGCGCAGCGCGGCCGGGATGTCGTGCTTGGCGTGGAACGCCCGGTTGAGCAGCAGCGGCACCGCCACCGCGTCCGTCAGCCGCCCGACCACCTGCGGGATCCGCGGCGCGCAGTGGTCCAGGTAAGCGGTGGCGATCTCGATGCCGGGCCGCTGCGCCCGCACCTCCTCCACGAGCGCGGCCACCGTCGCGGCGTGGCGCGGGTCGCGGCTGCCGTGGGCGATCAGGAGGAGGGCGGGCATCAGCGGTGCCTCACTTGCTCGTGGCCAGCAGGCCGCGGTTGCGCAGGACGCGGCGTTCGACGGGGGTGAAGACGAGGAGTTCGATGGCGATGCCGACGAACAGGATGAGGATGATGCCGAGCAGGACGCCGGACATGTCGGAGAACTCGCGCTGGTCCTCCAGGAACCGGCCCAGGCCCCGGCCGAGGTCGGGGGAGGAGGCGACGAGTTCGGCGGCCATCAGGGAGCGCCAGGAGAAGGCCCAGCCCTGCTTGAGGCCGGCGAGGTAGCCGGGCAGGGCGGCGGGGATGAGGACGTGGCGGGCGCCGGTGAGGCCGGTGGCGCCGAGGGTGCGCCCGGCCCGCAGGAACAGCGGGGGGACCTGGTCGATGCCGGCGACCAGGCCGTTGGCGATGGAGGGCACGGCGCCCAGCAGGATGACGGCGTACATCATCGAGTCGTTGATGCCGAGCCAGATGACGGCGGCGGGCACCCACGCGACGGAGGGCAGGGACTGCAGGCCCTGCAGGACCGGGCCGATGGCGGTGCGCACGGGCTTGACGCGGGCGACGACCAGGCCGATGGGGGTGCCGATGACCACGGCGAGGAGGAAGCCGGACAGGCCGCGCCAGACGCTGGTCCAGATGATGGAGAGCAGGGTGCCCTGGTACCAGAGGTCCTGGGCGGAGCGCCAGACGTCGGCGGGGCTGGGCAGCTTGTAGGAGGAGGTGAGCTCCAGGCTGTACGCGCCCTGCCACAGCGCGAGCACGACGAGGACGCCGATCAGCGGCGGCAGCGCCTTGCCGCGCAGTGCCTCGCCGAGCGAACCGCGCTGCGCGGTGACGGCGTCGAGGGCGTCCAGGCCCGCGCCGACGTCGACGGTGTCGCTCGCGCTCTGCCCGGCTCTGTCGTGCTTGTCGAGGACCGGGGTGGTGTCAGTGCTGGCCATGGCGACGGATCTCCCCACGCAGTTCTTCGGTGATCTCGATGGACAGGTCGGCGACGCCGGCGGATTCGATGCGGCGCGGCTGGGGCAGGTCGATCTGCCATTCGCGGGCGACGCGCCCGGGGCGGGAGGAGAGCAGGACGACGCGCTGGGCGAGCCGGACGGCTTCGCGGACGTTGTGGGTGACGAAGAGGACGGAGAGCCGGCGTTCGGCCCAGATGCGGGTGATCTCGTCGTGGAGGACGTCGCGGGTGATGGCGTCGAGGGCGGCGAACGGCTCGTCCATGAGCAGGACCTCGCTGCCCTGGGCGAGGGCTCGGGCCATGGCGACGCGCTGGCGCATGCCGCCGGACAGCTCGTGGACGCGCTTGTCGTAGGCGCCGCCCAGGCGGACGAGTTCGAGGAGGCGCTCGGCCTCGGCGCGGCGCTCGGGGCGGGCGACGCCGGCCAGCTTCAGGGCGAGTTCGATGTTCTTGCCGGCGGTGAGCCAGGGGAACAGGGCGTGTTCCTGGAACATCAGGGCGGGCCGCCCGCCGGGCACCTCGATGGTGCCGGCGGTGGGCCGGTCGAGGCCGGCGACGAGGTTGAGCAGGGTGGACTTGCCGCAGCCGGAGGCGCCGAGCAGGGTGACGAACTCGCCGGGGGCGACGTCGAGGGTGATGTCGTCCAGGACGTGGGTCTGGGCGCCGGGGCGGCCGAAGGACTTGTGCACGTGCGAGATCCGGACGGCGGGCGCGCCGCCCTGGGCGTCGACGCCGGGGGCGTCCGCCGAGGTGGTCAGTGCCGGGGTCATCCGGGCACCTCCTGCGTGAGTGGTCATGGGCCCCTCCTGCCCGAGGACGGGCCAGGAGGGAGAGGTCTGCGGGGCCTGCGGGGCCTGCGAGGCCTGTGGGGCCTGCGGGGCGGGGCCGGGGCCCGGGCCCCGCCCGTCCCGGTGGGCATCGATCGGGGATCGACCGGGCGGGCGGGGCCGGACCGCGGAGTCGGGACGAACGGCGGTGCCGCGGGCGCTACTTGGCGCCGAGCCCGGCGTCCGCGACGGTCGGCTGCCCCTGGGCGGCGAGGACCTTGTTCAGCAGGGTGAGGTCGTAGATGCCGTTCAGGTTGGGCTTCTTGAGGAGCCCGGCGGTGACGGCGTGGTCGGCCTCGGCCTGGAGGGTGTTCGCCAGCGGGTCGTCCAGGAAGTCGATGTCGGCCCAGGCCGGGTCGAGGATCGCCGGCTCCAGGGAGTTGCCGGCCTCCTTCTTGATCGCCTCGTTGGCGTCGGCCTTGGCCTTGTCGGAGTCGGCCTTGATGAAGGCGTTGGTCTTCACCGAGCCGCGCAGCACGGCCTCCACCACGTCCGGGTGTTCCTTGAGGAACTTCTGCGAGACGATGATGTTGGTGATCACGAACTTCTTGTCCGGCCAGACGTCCTTCTCGTTGAGCAGGACCTTCGCGCCGAGCGTGACCAGCTTGGAGGCGGTGGGCTCGGGCACCCAGGCACCGTCGATGGAGCCGGACTTGTAGGCGTCGGGGGTGACCTTGTTGTCGGTGCGCACCACCGAGACGTCACCGGCGCCGGAGGCCGCGTCGACCTTGTAGCCCTTGCCCGCGAGGTAGTTGAGCAGCGCCACGTCCTGGGTGTTGCCCAGCTGGGGGGTGGCGATCTTCTTGCCCTTGAGGTCGTCCAGGGAGGCGATCTTGTCCGGGTTGACGACCAGCTTGACGCCGCCGGAGGCGGAACCGCCGATGATCTTCAGGGACTGGCCGTCGGACTTGGTGTAGCCGTTGATCGCGGGGGAGGGGCCGATCCAGCCGATGTCGATGGACCCGGCGTTCAGCGCCTCGATCTCGGCCGGCCCGGCATTGAAGACCTGGGCCTTGACCTGGGTGGAGCCGAGTTCCTTCTGGAATATGCCTTCCTGGAGGCCGACCAGCGGGGTGCCGTGGGTGAGGTTGGCGAAGTAGCCGATCCTCACCGTGTCGGCGGACAGCTTCGCGCCGGAATTCCCGGCGGTGGCAGCGGCGTTGGCCTTGGCGTCGGAGGACTTGTCGTCCGCCTTGGAACCGTAGCCGCAGGCGGACAGCAGGGCGACGGCGGTCAGACCGGCCGCGGCGGCCGCCGCGGTGCGTCTGATCCGGCCGGCGCCGGGGCGGGCCTGGGTATGCGAAGGTGCCTGGTTCGGTGCCATGGTGAGTCCTGTTCGCGGACGGACCGTCAGGAGGCGGTCCCGGGCGGAAGGTACGGGAAGGTGGTGCGCGCGGCAGCGGTGTGCCGGGGCAAGCCGGGCGACTGTGGGGGGAAGACAGCCCGGTGACAGGGCGTACTCAGCCCTGTCGGCCCGCACATCGGGTCAGGCCGCCCTGGCCGCTGCCGAGGACGCCGCTGCCGATGCGGCCGCCTTCCTTGTCCATGCCCGAGAACGCCTCGCTGGGCATCAGACCCAGTCCTCCTCGTCGGGTGTGCCGGTGGTGGGTACGGTGTCGAAGGCCTCGCCCGCCATGCCGGCGGTGAGGGTGGTGCCGTCGGCCGGGTCGATCAGCAGGAACGATCCGGTGCGGCGGTTGTCGGTGTACGGGTCGAGGGCGAGCGGCTCGGCGGTACGCAGGACGACGTGGCCGATGTCGTTGACATTGAGCCCGTCGGCGCCGGAGCGCTGTTCCAGGGTGTCGATGTCGATGCGGTAGGAGATCTCCTTGACGAGCGCGCGGACGGTGCGGGTGGTGTGCTTGAGCAGCACCTTGTCCCCGGCGCGCAGCGGGCGCTCGTTGAGGTGGCTGACGGTGGCCTCGATGTCCTTGGTGGGGACGGGGGCGGGGCCGGCGGCGATGAGGTCGCCGCGCGAGATGTCGAGGTCGTCGGCCAGGCGGACGGTCACGGACTGCGGGGCCCAGGCGAGTTCCGCCTCGCGGCCGAGTGCGTCGATCCCGGTGACGGTGGTGGTGTGGCCGGTGGGCAGGACGGTGACGGGGTCGCCGACGCGTAGGACGCCGGAGGCGAGTTGGCCGGCGTAGCCGCGGTAGTCGGGGTGTTCCTCGGTCTGGGGGCGGATGACGTACTGGACGGGGAAGCGTGCGGGTTCGGCGCCGGGGTCGGTGCCGACGGGGACGGTCTCCAGGTGTTCCAGGAGGGTGGGGCCGCCGTACCAGTCCATGTGCGCGGAGGGTTCGACGACGTTGTCCCCGGCGAGGGCGGAGATCGGGATCGCGAGGACGTCCTTGACGCCGAGCGAGGCCGCGTAGGCGGTGAACTCGGCGGCGATGGCGGCGAAGACGGGCTCGGCGTGGTCGACCAGGTCCATCTTGTTGACGGCGAGGACGACGTGCGGCACCCGCAGCAGGGCGGCGACGGCGGCGTGGCGGCGGGTCTGCTCGACGATGCCGTTGCGGGCGTCGACGAGGACGACGGCGAGTTCGGCGGTGGAGGCGCCGGTGACCATGTTGCGGGTGTACTGCACGTGGCCGGGGGTGTCGGCGAGGATGAAGCGGCGCCGGGGGGTGGCGAAGTAGCGGTAGGCGACGTCGATGGTGATGCCCTGTTCGCGTTCGGCGCGCAGGCCGTCGGTGAGCAGTGCCAGGTCGGGCGTG
>NZ_JBHXLL010000002.1:0-80337 GCF_042721415.1 Kitasatospora sp. NPDC058444
CGGAGGTGTAGGAGGCGCCGCCGCCGCCGTGGACGTGCAGGTCGACGAAGCCGGGCACGACGGTGTACCCGGTCAGGTCGAGGTCGCCGGGCTCGGTGTCGCCACCGAAGGCGGCGATGCGCTCGCCCTCGACGGCGAGGCGGTCGCCCTCGACGACGCCGCCGGGCAGGACCAGTCGGGCGCCGGCCAGGGCAGTACGGTCACGGTCCGCGGTGGTCACGCGGTCACCTCCATCGAGAGCAGATCCCAGGCGAGCAGGCCTGCGCCCAGGGAAGCGGCGGTGTCTTTGAGCATGGCGGGTACGACCTTCGGGGGCATCTGGAAGGTCAGTCGCTCGGTGACCGCCGCGCGCAGCGGAGTGAAGAGCGTGTCGCCGGCCTCGGCCAGCCCGCCGCCGACGATCACCGTGGACGGGTCGAGCAGGCTTTGGGCCAGCACGATGCCGTCCGCCAGGGCGTCGACGGCCAGCTGCCAGACCGCGAGGGCGCGGTCGTCCCCGGCGTCCACCGCGGCGGCGCAGGATGCCGCGTCGGCGTCGGGGTCGCCGCTGGCCTCGGCCCAGGCGCGGGAGACGGCGGAGGCGGAGGCCAGCGTCTCCAGACAGCCGCGGGCGCCGCAGCCGCACGGCGGGCCGCCCGGGCGCACCACGACGTGGCCGATCTCGCCGCCGTAGCCGTGCGCGCCGGCCTCGATCCGGCCGCCGATGCCGATGGCGCCGGCGATGCCGGTGCCGAGGGCGATGAACAGGAAGCGGTCGACGCCGCGGCCGGCTCCGAGCCGGCCCTCGGCCAGGCCGCCGGAGCGCACGTCGTGGCCCAGGGCCACCGGCATCGGGCCGCCGTCCGGTCCGGCCAGGCGCTCGCCGAGGAGCCCCCGCAGCGGGAGGTCGCGCCAGCCGAGGTTGGCGGAGAAGACCGCGATGCCGTTCTTCTCGTCGATCGTGCCCGGGACGGCGACGCCGGCCGCGAGCGGGGCGACGCCGAAGCGGCTGCGGCCCTCGTCCGCCAGGTCGGTGGCGAAGTCGAGGATGGCGGCGACGACGGCGTCCGTGCCGTGCTCCCGCCCGGTCGGTCGGCGTGCCTCGAACAGCACGGAGCCGTCCTGGGCGAGCAGCGCGGCCTTCATGCCGGTGCCGCCTACATCGAGTGCGATGACGTGCTTCACGGAGGACAGTTTCCCTTGGGCGGGTCGAAGAGGTCTAGTCCAGTTGTCGGATTGGTCTGGTCCATACTGGGTGAGCTTTGTCGCAGCTGCGGGGGTGTGCGGGGCTTTGCGCCGAGCGGCGGGGCCGGGGGACGAAGGGGCGTCGAGCGGGATACCGAGCCGGGGAGCGGGGCGGGGGCGGGGGTTTTGTTGCGCATTGTGCAATGACTCCGCGCACTTCGGTAACTACCGGGGCGGGACCGGGCAGTGGTGTGGACCAGTGGTCGGCGGGTTTGGCAGTGTTGCGCCGCCTCCGCCGGATTTCCCCCGATCCGGTCGGTGTCCACCCACGTCCACCCACGTTCATCCCCCCGAAGGCGGTACCCGCGTTGAACAGGCGCGTCCACGTCCCCACCCGTGTGCTCGGCGGTGCGCTGGCCGGAGCACTGGTCCTCACCGCGGTCAGTGCCTGCGGCGGGCAGGACGGCGGGCCGGTCACCCTCAAGCTGGTCGCGGCGGACTACGGGGAGAGCCCCGAGACCGGCTCCCAGCACTACTGGAACGCCGTCGCCAAGGACTTCGAGGCGGCCAACCCGGGGATCAAGGTCAGCGTCGAGGTGGACAGCTGGACCGAGATCGGCAAGAAGGTCGAGGACATGATCGCGGCCGGCAAGTCGCCGGACCTGCTCCAGACCGGCGGCTTCGCGGACCAGGTCGCGGCGGACCGGCTGTACCCGGCGTCCGACGTGCTCTCGGTGGACACCCAGGCCAGGTTCCTGGACACCTTCGCGCACGCCGGACAGGTGCTCGGGACGCAGTACGGGATTCCGTTCGTCTCCTCGTCGCGGGTGCTCTTCTACAACAAGGCGATGTTCCGGCAGGCCGGGATCACCCAGCCGCCCGCCACCTGGAACGAGCTGCGGCAGGACGCGGAGAAGATCAAGGCCAAGGTGCCCGGGGTGACCCCGTACGGGCTGCCGCTGGGGCCGGAGGAGGCACCGGCCGAGTCGATGCTGTGGACGCTGAGCGGGGGCGGCAGCATTTCCGACGACGTCGGCAACTACACCATCGACAGCGCCCAGAACCAGGCGACCTTCGGCTGGCTGAAGAACAACCTGGTGAGCACCGGGCTGACGTACCCCGACCCGGGCAAGATGAACCGCACCCCGGTGTTCCAGGACTTCGCGGCCGGGAAGGTCGCCATGCTGAACGGGCATCCGACGCTGCTGCGGATGGCGACCGCCGGGAAGATCGACTTCGGGACGGCGCCGATCCCGAAGAAGGACGGGCTGGGGCGGACCGGAAGCCTCGGGGTCGCGGACTGGATGATGGCGTTCAAGGCGAACGGGCACAAGAACGAGATCAAGAAGTTCCTGTCGTTCGTCTACGGCAAGGACAACCAGCTGAAGTTCGACGAGCAGTACAACCTCCTGCCGGTCACCCAGGACGCGTTCGGCCAGATGTCGTCGGACCCGAAGCACGAGGACCTCAAGCAGTTCGCGGTCGGGCTGACCAACGCGAGCTTCTACCCGTTCGGCGACCCGGCCTGGGGTGAGGTCAGCAACGGGATCAAGGCGGGGATCGGGCAGGCGGTGACGGGGGATCCGAAGCAGGTGCTCGGGGGGTTGCAGGACGCGGCGGTGAAGGAAGCGGCGAAGGTTCGCCAGTAGGGCCGGGGCTGGACTCGGGCGGGCCGGGGCTGGGCTGGGCTGGGCTGGGCTGGGGGACCGGCCTCAGCCCCGGCGGGTGCGGGCGCGGGTTTTCAGGGGAGCGTGATGGCGTAGGCCTTGCGGAGGGTCTCGTGGACCGTCCAGGTGGTGCGGTCGCCCTCGCGCAGGACCGCGCAGTCGCCGGGGCCGACCTCCAGGGTCGGGCCGCCCTCGACCTCGATGGTGGCCCGCCCGCTGAGCACCACGAACATCTCGTCGGCCTCGACGTCGGTGACCACACCGGGGGTGATCTGCCAGAGTCCGCGCAGGTGGCGGCCGTCGGCGGACTCGGAGAGCACCTTGCCGGTGACCTCGGGGGTGCCGGAGACGATCTGCGCCGGGTCGAGCGGATCGGGGTCGAGGTCGGCGGTGGGGATGTGCACGGCGAAGCTGGGCGTGGTCATGGGGGTGACGGTAGTCGGGGGCGGGGTGCGGTGGGGCGAGCACTGTGTGTCGGGGTCGCGCGGGAGAATGACACTCCGTAGTGGTGGGCGGAGGTGTTGTCGATGGGTGAGCCGGGTGAGCCGGGCGGGCTGAGCGAGCGGGAGCGGGCGGTGCTGGCGCTGGAGGGGCGGCAGTGGCGTACGGCGGGGGCGAAGGAGCGGGCGATCCGGGAGGAGCTGGGGCTCTCCTCTACGCGGTACTACCAGGTGCTGAACGGGTTGTTGGACCGGGAGGCGGCTTTGGCGCATGCGCCGGTGTTGGTGAACCGGTTGCGGCGGGTGCGGGAGGCTCGGCGGGGGGCTCGGTGATGGCCCGGAGCGGGCCGGACGGGGGGCTCTCGGGAGGGTGGGGGCCGGGGGCGGCTCCGGGGGTGGGTGCTCCCGCTCGCCGGGTGGGTGCGGAGGCGGGCGGTCCGGGGTAGGGGCTCGGTATGGGCTTTGAAGAGATGTTCGTGCCGGGGACCGAGGCCGGGCGGGACGGGGTGCGGGCCGTCCTGGCGGCGCCCGGGGACGCCGTGATCGGGTTGGACTTCGACGGGACGTTGGCGCCGATCGTGGCGGATCCGGGGCAGGCGCGGGCGCATCCGGGGGTGGTGGGGGCGTTGCGGCGGCTGGGGTCGGTGGTGGGGGCCGTGGTGGTGGTGACGGGGCGGCCGGCCGGGGTGGCGGTGGAGTACGGGGGGTTCGCGGGGGTGCCGGGGGTGGTGGTGCTGGGGCACTACGGGGCCGAGCGGTGGGAGGGTGGGGAGCTTTCGGCGCCTGAGGTGCATCCGGGGGTGGCGCGGGTGCGGGGGGTGTTGCCGGGGGTGCTGGAGCGGCTGGGGGCGCCCGAGGGGACGTGGGTGGAGGACAAGGGCCGGTCGGTGGCCGTGCACACCCGGCGGGCGGCGGCGCCGGAGGAGGCGTTGGAGCTGCTGCGGGCACCGGTGGGGGAGTTGGCGGCCGAGTACGGGCTGGTGGTGGAGCCCGGGCGGCTGGTGTTGGAGCTGCGGCCGCCGGGGGTGGACAAGGGGGCGGCGCTGACCGGGTTCCTGCGGGAGCGGGGGGCTCGTGCGGTGCTCTACGCGGGGGACGACCTGGGGGACGTGGCGGCCTTCGCCGCCGTGGAGAAGCTGCGGGGCGAGGGCGTGGCCGGGGTGCTGGTGTGCGCCGGTGCGGTGGGGGACGCGCCGGTGCGGGAGCTGGCGGACCGGGCGGATCTGGTGGTCGCCGGGCCGGAGGGTGTGGTGGAGCTGCTGGGGGCCTTGGGGGAGGCGCTCACAGCGCGTTGAGCTGGTCCAGGAACCACTGCTGCGGGGGGAGTGCGGTGGCCGCCGCCGCCAGGCGCTTGGTGCGGTCGGCGCGCTCCTCGGCGCTCATGGTGAGGCCGGCGTGGAGGGCGTCGGCGGTGGCGATGACGTCGTACGGGTTGACGGTGAGGGCGTCGTCCTTGAGTTCGGCGTGGGCGCCGGCCTCGCGGGAGAGGACGAGGGCGCAGCCGTTGTCGGAGACCACCGGGACTTCCTTGGCGACCAGGTTCATGCCGTCGCGGATGGGGTTGACCAGGGCGACGTCGGCCAGGCGGTAGGCGGCGAGGGAGCGCGGGAAGTCGTCGTCGACGTGGAGGATCAGGGGCTGCCAGGCGGGGGTGGCGAACTCGGCGTCGATCTCCTCGGCGAGGCGCCGGACGGTGGCCGTGTAGTCGCGGTACTCGGCCAGGTCGGTGCGGGAGGGGTAGGCGAAGGCGATGTGCACCACCCGGTCGTGCCACTCGGGGCGGGTGCGGAGCAGGTGCCGGTAGGCCTGGAGGCCGCGGACGATGTTCTTGCTCAGCTCGGTGCGGTCGACCCGGACGATGGTGCGGCGGTCGCCGACGGCCCGGCGCAGGACGGCGAGGCGTTCGTCGACGTCGGGGCGGTGGGCGCGCTCGCGCAGGAAGTCGGCGTCGGCGCCGAGGGCGTGGACGCCGAGGGCGGTGGTGCGACCGTCGAGGGTGACGGTGAGCGCGTCGTGGTCGACGGTGGCGTCCAGGAGGTCCGCGCAGCAGGCGGCGAAGGCGCGGGCCCAGCGCTCGGTGAGGAAGCCGGCCCGGTCGGCGCCCAGGATGCCGGTGAGGACGGCCCGGGCGACGTCGTCGGGCAGCAGCCGGTAGTACTCGGGCGGGGCCCAGGGGGTGTGCGAGAAGTGGCCGATCCGCAGGTCGGGGCGGGCCGCGCGGAGCAGCGCCGGGGTCAGGGAGAGGTGGTAGTCCTGGACGAGGACGGCGGCGTTCGGGGCGGCCTCGGCGGCCAGGGCCTCGGCGAAGGCCTCGTTGTAGGCCTGGTAGGCGGCCCACTCGGTGCGGAAGGCGGCGTCGAAGGCGGGTGCCGTGGGGGTCGCGTAGAGCAGGTGGTGGACGAACCACAGGGTGGAGTTGGCGACGCCGTTGTAGGCGCGGGCGAAGGTCTGCGGGTCGATGTCCAGCATCCGTACGGCCTGGCCGCCGACCGCGTGGCCGGCCAGGTCGAGGCGGCCCCGGGGCGCCTCGGCGGCGGCTCTGCGGTCGGCGTCGTCGAGGGCGGCGCAGACCCAGACGGCGTTCGGGTCCTCGATGGCGGAGAGGCCGGAGACCAGGCCGCCGCCGCCGCGGCGCAGGGTCAGCGTGCCGTCGTCGGCGGTGCCGAAGGAGACCGGTCCCCGGTTGGAGGCCACCAGGACGGGGGCGGTGCCGGTCGCGCTCGAACGGTTGGTCGTGAGATCGCCCATGGTTGGCATGTTGCCGGGGGGTCGGCGTGGCAAACCCGTGGGGCCCGTCGAAGACGGTCCGTCAGTGCCGGGTCGCGTATTCGGGGACGGTGTGCATCGGGGGGCGTTCCAGGGCGGTCACCGGGTGGGTGTGGGCGGTGAAGGCGCGGGTCTCCGGGTCGCGGGTGAACTGGGTGAGGTGGGGGTGGACGAGGTCGGCGGAGGCCTTGAGGCGGTGGGTGCGGTCGAGGCGTTCCAGGGCGGTCCGGTAGATGGTGGCGGCCATCCGGCCGAGGGCCTGGCCGTCCTGGTGGCGGTGGTGCCGGACGCCGACGTCCACCTGGGCCAGGGCGTCCAGTCCGGCCAGTTCCAGGGCGTCGACCAGCAGGCCGAGTTCGACGCCGTAGCCGGTGGGGAAGGGCAGCCGTTCGAGCAGTGAGCGGCGGGCCGCGTACTCGCCGCCGAGGGGCTGGACGAAACCGGCGAGTTCCGGCCAGTGGAGGTTGAGCAGGGGGCGGGCGACGAGTTCGGTGACCCGGCCGCCGCCGGCGGGCAGGACGGCGCCCTCCGATTCCAGCGGGCGGTCGTACATGGCCTTGACCAGCTGGATGGAGTCGTCGGTCAGCAGCGGGCCGATGATGCCGGAGACCAGGGTCGGTTCGAACGCGCGCAGGTCGGCGTCGACGAAGCAGACGATGTCGCCGTGGGTGACCAGCAGCGAGCGCCAGAGCACCTCGCCCTTGCCGGGGACGGCGGGCAGCCGGGGCAGGACGGCGTCGCGGTGCTCGACCCGGGCGCCGGCCTGGGCGGCGACGGCGGCGGTGGCGTCGGTGGAGCCGGAGTCGACGACGACGAGTTCGTCGACGAGCGGGAGGCGTTCCATCAGTTCGCGGCGGATGGTGCGGACGATGTCGCCGACGGTGGCCTCCTCGTCCAGGGCGGGGAGGACGACGCTGACGGTGCGGCCGGTGCGTTCCTTGGCGGCGAGGAGGGTGCGGACCGGCCGGTCGGCCGCGCTCCAGGAGCGGCGGCGCAGCCAGGACGCCGTCTGCGGGAGGAGCTCGGGAGTCGGTTCGGCGGGCACGGAGGTCTCCTCGGCGGGGTCGGTGGGACGGGCCATCTCGCGTGGCGGACGGTCCCGTTCAGGATTGACGCCTTCGGATACAGTCTTCGTACAGCGGTCGGACCTTTGCACGCCGGGGTCTCCGTTGAGCACCACCACAATTTCACAAGCTCATCCAGAGGGACTGAGGGAACGGCCCGTTGACGTCCCGGCAACCTTCTCGCCAGCTGTCGTCGACAGGCCCCGGCGGGACAGGTGCCAATTCCGGCCCGTGTCGCGACCGCGCCACGGGGAAGATGAGGAGAGAGGCCTCGCCGTCATGGCTATCGACACCGCCGCACCCGTTTCCGTCGACCTCGGCCCCGCCGCCGCGCTGTCCTGTCGCGAGTGCGGCACCCGCTTCCCGCTCGGCCCCAGCTTCGTCTGCCTGGAGTGCTTCGGCCCGCTGGAGATCGCCTACGAGTTCGGCAGCGAGGGCGCCGAGGAGCTGCGCAAGCGGATCGAGGCCGGTCCGGCGTCCATCTGGCGGTACGCGCCGCTGCTGCCGGTTCCGGCCGACGTCGCGTCCAAGCCCAACCTGAACCCGGGGTGGACCCCGCTGGTGAAGGCGGACAACCTGGGCCGGGAGCTCGGTTTCACCGCCCAGCTGCACATCAAGGACGACTCCGGGAACCCGACGCACTCGTTCAAGGACCGGGTGGTCGCGTGCGCGATCGAGGCGGCCCGGGCGTTCGGGTACACCACGCTGTCCTGCTCCTCGACCGGCAACCTGGCCGGCGCGGTGGGCGCGGCGGCGGCCCGGGCCGGGTTCCGGTCCTGCGTGTTCATCCCGCACGACCTGGAGCAGGGCAAGGTCGTCATGGCCGGGGTGTACGGCGGCGAGCTGGTCGGCATCGAGGGCAACTACGACGACGTGAACCGCTTCTGCTCGGAGCTGATCGGCGACCCGGCCGGCGAGGGCTGGGGCTTCGTCAACGTGAACCTGCGGCCGTACTACGGCGAGGGTTCCAAGACGCTGGCGTACGAGATCTGCGAGCAGCTCGGCTGGCGGCTGCCGGAGCAGATCGTGATCCCGATCGCCTCGGGCTCGCAGCTGACGAAGATCGACAAGGGCCTCCAGGAGCTGATCAGGCTCGGTCTGGTCGAGGACCGGCCGTACAAGGTCTTCGGCGCCCAGGCCGAGGGCTGCTCGCCGGTGTCGGCCGCGTTCAAGGCCGGCCGGGACGTGATCAAGCCGGTCAAGCCGAACACCATCGCCAAGTCGCTGGCGATCGGCAACCCGGCCGACGGCCCGTACGTGCTGGACATCGCCCGCCGCACCGGCGGCGCGGTGGAGGACGTCACGGACGCCGAGGTCGTGGCGGCGATCCGGCTGCTGGCGCGGACCGAGGGGGTCTTCGCCGAGACCGCGGGCGGGGTGACCGTCGGCGTGCTGAAGAAGCTGGTCGAGACCGGGCAGCTGGATCCGGCCAAGGAGACCGTCGCGATCAACACCGGTGACGGCCTGAAGACCCTGGACGCCGTCTCCGACGCCGGGATGAGCGCCGTCATCCGCCCGACGCTGGACTCGTTCCGCGCCGCCGGCCTCGCGTCCGCCTGAACCACCCCCGCCCCAGCAAGGAGAGTCATGAGCGCCAACGTCCGCATTCCCACCATCCTGCGCACCTACACCGGCGGCGCCGCCGAGGTGACCGCCGAGGGTGCCACCCTGGCCGAGGTCGTCGCCGACCTGGAGAGGAACCACGCGGGCATCTCGGCCCGCATCCTGGACGACACCGGCAAGCTGCGGCGCTTCGTGAACGTCTACGTGAACGACGACGACGTGCGCTTCGCCGAGGGCCTGGCGACCGAGATCAAGGACGGCGCCAGCATCTCGATCATCCCGGCGGTGGCCGGCGGCTGCTGAGCAGTTTGCGAGAACCCGCGGTCGCCCGCGCGTACGGAATTCCGGTCTCCGTACGCGCGGGCGACCGCTGTATTTCGGCGGGAATATATCCCGGTCGAGTCGGAGTAGAGTGTGGCTCGGCTGGGAACATGGATTCCTTTTCGGCTCCCGCAGTGCTCGGCCCGGGAGCGCCCGGCCCCGTGAAACCTGTCAGGCGGATGTCAGAATTCCCGTAAACATTTGGGTAATTCGTCCGCTATGTCCGGCGTGGAATGCCGAGATTATTCCGATTCGGCCCGTCCTGTCCCTTGCCGGCCGGGCGGAATTACCGGTGGCTGGCCCTGTTGCAGAGGGCGTCGATCCGGATACATTCAGCGGCGGTCGACGCAATCACCCGCTCGCCGGAAGCCGCCTGGCGTCCTGCACGGAGGGTTGCGGCGTGCACGGCTGCGCCCAGGGGGGGTTCCCCGGGCCGGCCTTCAACCAACCCGGGCCCGCGACCTGCGGGCGCGTGAAGGGCCAGCACAGCACTAGGGGAGTTCGGAATGGCTCAGGGCACCGTCAAGTGGTTCAACGCGGAGAAGGGCTACGGCTTCATCGCGGTCGACGGTGGTGCGGACGTCTTCGTCCACTACAGCGCGATCCAGATGGACGGCTACCGCACCCTCGAGGAGGGCCAGCGGGTCGAGTTCGAGATCTCCCAGGGACAGAAGGGCCCGCAGGCGGACATGGTCCGCGCGGCGGTCTGACCCCTTCCGACCCCAGGAGCTCGGCGCGGCCCTACGGCTGGTGACCTCTCGCTTCTCGACGGGCCCGTGCGACGCGAGTCGCACGGGCCCGTCGGCGTTCCCGGGCGGCCCCGTCGGCGGCTCGCGGATCGGTCGATTGGGCTTGCACTCGACCACCCGGAGTGCTAATCATTGGCGTTAGCACTCACAGTGTGAGAGTGACAGCGGACCGGGTCGGTGAGGCCCCCGGGAGCGGTAGGGGAATGGACCTCCGCGCACCAGGGCCGTCCGTCGCGGGCACCCCTTGGTCCGAGCAGTCGACCGTGTCCCGGAGGACCACTTCTGATGGCCAAGATCATCGCCTTTGATGAGGAAGCTCGCCGCGGCCTTGAGCGTGGCATGAACCAGCTCGCCGACGCAGTGAAGGTCACGCTCGGCCCCAAGGGTCGCAACGTCGTGCTGGAGAAGAAGTGGGGCGCCCCCACGATCACCAACGACGGTGTCTCCATCGCCAAGGAGATCGAGCTCGAGGACCCGTACGAGAAGATCGGTGCGGAGCTCGTCAAGGAGGTCGCCAAGAAGACGGACGACGTCGCGGGTGACGGCACCACCACCGCCACCGTGCTCGCCCAGGCCCTGGTTCGCGAGGGTCTGCGCAACGTCGCCGCCGGCGCCAACCCGATGGCCCTGAAGCGCGGCATCGAGAAGGCCGTCGCCGCCGTCTCGGACCAGCTGCTGGCCCAGGCCAAGGACGTGGAGACCAAGGAGCAGATCGCCTCCACCGCCTCCATCTCGGCCGCCGACACCCAGATCGGCGAGCTCATCGCCGAGGCCATGGACAAGGTCGGCAAGGAAGGCGTCATCACCGTCGAGGAGAGCAACACCTTCGGTCTGGAGCTCGAGCTCACCGAGGGCATGCGCTTCGACAAGGGCTACATCTCCGCCTACTTCGCCACCGACCTGGAGCGGATGGAGGCGACCTTCGAGGACCCGTACATCCTCATCGCCAACTCCAAGATCGGCTCGGTCAAGGACCTGCTCCCGCTGCTGGAGAAGGTCATGCAGAGCGGCAAGCCGCTCGTCATCATCGCCGAGGACGTCGAGGGCGAGGCCCTGTCGACCCTGGTCGTGAACAAGATCCGTGGCACCTTCAAGTCCGTCGCCGTCAAGGCCCCGGGCTTCGGTGACCGCCGCAAGGCCATGCTCGGCGACATCGCCATCCTCACCGGTGGCACCGTGATCTCCGAGGAGGTCGGCCTCAAGCTGGAGAACGCCGGCATCGACCTGCTGGGCACCGCCCGCAAGGTGGTCATCACCAAGGACGAGACCACCATTGTCGACGGTGGCGGCGACAGCGAGCAGGTCGCGGGCCGCGTGAACCAGATCCGCGCCGAGATCGAGAACAGCGACTCGGACTACGACCGCGAGAAGCTCCAGGAGCGCCTCGCCAAGCTGGCCGGCGGCGTGGCCGTCATCAAGGCCGGCGCGGCCACCGAGGTGGAGCTCAAGGAGCGCAAGCACCGCATCGAGGACGCCGTCCGCAACGCCAAGGCCGCCGTCGAGGAGGGCATCGTCGCCGGTGGTGGCGTCGCCCTGCTGCAGGCCGGTGTCGCCTTCGACAAGCTGGAGCTGGACGGCGACGAGGCCACCGGTGCCAACATCGTCAAGGTCGCGCTGGAGGCCCCGATCAAGCAGATCGCGACCAACGCCGGCCTGGAGGGTGGCGTCGTGGTGGAGAAGGTGCGCAACCTCCCCGCCGGTCACGGCCTGAACGCCGCCACCAACGAGTACGTCGACCTGGTCGCCGAGGGCATCATCGACCCGGCCAAGGTCACCCGCTCGGCGCTGCAGAACGCCGCCTCCATCGCGGCGCTGTTCCTCACCACCGAGGCCGTCATCGCCGACAAGCCGGAGAAGGCCGCCGCGGCCGCCGGCGGCGGCATGCCGGGCGGTGACATGGACTTCTGATCCTGATCGCTTCGATCGGATCGGTTGATTCCCCGTCCGTGTGGGCGGCTCCCTTCGGGGGGCCGCCCACACGGCGTTTCGGCGTTCGGGGGACTTGAGGAGAGGATGGACGGATGGCTGCCGACGACATCGAGACCGCCCTGCACAACGCGCGGGCACTGATCCTGGCCGACCTCACCGCGCGGGACGTGGCGGACGCCGCCGTCGTCTCGCTGGTGGAACAGGCCGTGACGCACCGCCGCTGGTGGCTGGAGCAGTGGCCGGACGGCACCGAGTACGTGCTCGGGCTGGTCGCCCAGGACGTCCAGGACGCGCTGCTGGAGGCGTACGGGCGCTGGCCGCTGTGCGCCGACTGCGCGGCCGACGGGGACCCGCACGCCCTGAGCGTGGAACCCGAGCTGGGGCCGGACCCGCACTGGGTGTGCGGCAAGCAGGGTGCGGTGGTGGCACCGGTGGGGAAGCTCGGGTGACCGGGGGCCGGCTCGCGCCGGCCGCGGGTACGGTGCCGGGCGGTGGGGCTGACGGGTGCCGGGGGCTGACGGGCGTCGGAGGCCGTGTCGGAGGCTGACGGGCGTCGGGGGGTGCCGGGTTCCGGCCCGTCAGAGGGTGCCGAGTTCGGCCGTCAGGTTGGCGCGGGCGGCCGCCGTGAAGCGCTCGCGCGCGACCGGGATGCGGTAGAGCGCGGGCAGGGCGAGCAGGTGGCGCAGGACGGCGGCCCGGCCGGCCGCGAAGTCCGGCGCGGGGACGAAGCCGTACTCCTCGCGGACGGCGGCCGCGTACGCCGCGTACGCCTCGGGGGTGCCGCCGAGGACGGCGAGGTCCGCGTCGCAGAGCACCTCGCCGTTGCGGTCGCCGGGGGCCGGGTCGTGGCCGACGGTGAGCAGCACCAGGCGCCCGACCTCGGCGACCCGCTCGGCGGGCAGCCCGGCGGCGGTCAGCGCGCGGACGGCCAGGGCGGCGCTGCGCTCCTCGTTCTCGGTGCGGTCGGGGCGGTAGACGGCGTCGTGGAACCAGGCCGCGAGGCGGACGGCCTCCGGGTCGGCGGCGTGCCCGGCCAGCTCGTCGACGCGTTCCAGCACGGCGCGCAGGTGCGTGGCGGTGTGGTAGCGGCGCTGGGGCTCCGACCAGCGGCGCAGCAGCTCCCGGCCGTACGGTTCGGGGTCGACGGCGGCGCCGCAGCGGTGCAGCAGCGCGGTCCAGGCGGTGAGCAGGTCCGCGAGCGGGTCCTCGGCGGCCTGGTCGTGTTCGGTGACCGGGGCGGGTTCGGCGGCCTGGTCGTGTTCGCCGGTCGGGGCGGGTCCGGCGGCCGGGGCGGGTTCGGTGGTCGGCATGGCGACCATTGTGGCGGCCCGGCCGGGCACTGGACCCATAGGTAGGTTGACGATATATGTAGTCGTATGACAGAACGCTCCATGCAGGAGCCCACGCTGCTGCTGCTCACCGCGCTGGCCGACGCCCCGCGCCACGGTTACGCGCTCATCCAGGAGATCGCCGCGATCTCCGACGGCCGGGTCAAGATGCGCACCGGCACCCTCTACGGGGCGCTCGACCGGCTGCTGGGCCAGGGCCTGATCGAGGTCGCCGCCGAGGAGGTGGTGGACGGCCGTGCCCGGCGCAGCTACGCGCTGACCGAGGCCGGCCGGGACGCGCTGGCCGCCGAGGCGGAGCGGCTGCGGGCGGTGGCCACCGAGGCCGAGCGCCGGCTGAGCCGGCTCCGCTCGATGCTGCCGGGCAAGGCCGGGTCGCAGGGGCGGCCCGCGGCGGGGGGAGGCCTCTCATGAGCACGCCGGCGATCGGCGCGGCGCCGTCGGCGGTGCTGCGGGCCGCGCTCCAGCTCTACCCCGAGCGCTACCGCCGCGAGCGCGGCGAGGAGCTGGCCGAGGTGTTCGCCGACACGGCGGCGGAGGGCGGCCGGCTGGCGGTCATCCGGGAGCTCCTCGGCCTGGCGGGGTACGGGCTGCGGGTGCGGCTCGGGCTGACCGGGGCCTCGGCGGCCGGGCGGCTGCTGGCGCTGCTGGCGCCGATGCTCGCCGGCGCGGTGGCCGGTGCCACGCTGGTGGCCTGGGTGGGCACCGCGGACCGGATCGCCGTCTGGCTCTCCTGGGACGACCCGTACAAGGTCTACTTCGCGGCGTTCTGCCGGCCGGTGGCCGCCGTGCTGCTCCTGGTGGCGGTGCTCCTCGGGCGGTGGACGGCGGTGCGGTGCGGCGCGCTGGTCCTGGGGGCCGTGGGGCTGTACGCCATGGCGGAGGCCGTCTGGGTCTCCTCCTTCGACGCGTGGTGGACCGGCTACATCGGGATGGCCTCGCTGCCGTTCGTGGTGGCCGCGCTGCTGCTGGTCGCGGCGCCGACCGACCTGCTGCCCCGGCCGACCTGGCGCACCGGCGGCCTGGTGCTCGCCTCGACGGCCGTGGGAGGGCTGCTGGAGGCGGCCCAGGGCTGGGACGACACCACCTTCCCGCTGGACCTGCCGTGGTTCGTGGCGCTGCTGATCGGCCCGCTGCTGCTGACCTTCGCGGGGCTGCGCGGGCGGGCGACGCCGGCGGCCGTGGGGATGGCGACGCTGGTGCTGGCCGGGCCCGGGTGCCTGTTCAACATCTGGCGCGAGTCCCGCGGGATCTCGCACCTGCTTCCGGCCGCGACGCCGACGGTGGCGCTGCTGGTGCTGGTGGCGGCGGCGGTGCACCGGTCCGGGCGGCGGGAGGCGGTCGCGGGGGTCCACGGGCCCGCGTGACCGGGAGCTTCGAGGGGGCCGTTCCGGCGTGACCGGATCGGCCCCCTCGGCGTCCCCGGGAGTCGCCGGGGCCCGGCGGATGTGGCAGGCTGTCGAATATGTCTAGACCAATTTTCGAAGTCATCGCGCTGACGCCCCAGGACGCCCAGGCCGCCGAGTCGGGCGGCGCCGACCGGCTCGAACTGGTCACCGACATGGCCGCCGACGGGCTCACCCCCTCGGTCGAGGACTTCGGCCGGATCCGGGCCGCCGTCGGCATCCCGCTGCGCGTCATGCTGCGGATCCGGGACGGCTTCGCCCCCGGCGACCTGGACGAGCTGTGCGCCCGGGCCGCCGCGCTGCGGGCCGAGGGGGCCGAGGAGTTCGTCCTCGGCTTCCTCGACGCCGGCGGCGCCGTGGACCTGGCCGCCACCACGACCGTCGCCGAGGCGATCGCCGGCTGCCGCTGGACCTTCCACCGCGCGATCGACCACAGCGCCGACCGGGCCGCCCTGCGGGCCGCCGTCGGCGGGCTGCCCGGCCTGGACACCTTCCTCACCTCCGGCGCGGCCGCCGGGGTGGACACCGGGCGCGAGGTGCTGTCGGCCGAGCTGGCCCGGGCCGGCGAGCCCGGGTACCGCCAGCGGATCCTGATCGGCGGCGGCCTGCGGGCCGAGCACCTGAAGGAGCTGCGGGCGGAGGGCTTCGACGCCTTCCACGTCGGCGGCGCGGTGCGGGTCGACGGCTGGCGGACGCCGGTGGACGCGGCCAAGGTCGCCGAGTGGCGGGGGCTGATCGACGCCTGAGCGGCGGTGCCGGGTGCCGAGCGGCGGTGCCCAGCGGCGGTGCCGGGTGCCCGGGTGGGAGGGCCGGTCGACCGACCGGCCCTCCCGCGCCCTACCGCAACTGCTCCGGCAGGGGCTTGCCGTGCAGCACCGTCAGCCCGGAGACGGCGCGGGTCAGCGCCACGTACAGCCGCCGCAGGCCGGTCCGCTCGTCCGGCTCCCCGGCGATCACCGCGGCCGGCTCGTCCAGCACCACGTAGTCGTACTCCAGGCCCTTGGCCAGTGAGGCCGGGACGAGGGTGAGCCGGGCCTGCGCGCTGGTCTCGGCGCCGGGGGAGAGGTGCGGCAGGCCCGCGGCGGTCAGCGCCTCGGCGAGCCGCGGGATGCGGGCGTCGGCGGCGATCAGGCCGGTCGAGCCCTCGTGCTCCAGCGCCTCCCGGCAGGCCGCCAGGACCGCCTCCGTGGTGTCCCCGTCGGTGATCCGGCGGATCGCCAGCGATCCGGGGGCCTCGCGGACCGAGGAGGCCGGGGCCAGGCCGGGGGCGATCGCCGGGAGCAGCCGGGAGGCGTACGCGATGACCTCCTCCGGCACCCGGAAGCCCTTGGTCAGCTCCTCGATGTGCGCCTCCGGCTTGCCCAGGTGGCGCAGCGCCTCCGGCCAACTCGCCGTCGCCCACGGGGTGGTGCCCTGGGCGAGGTCGCCGAGGACGGTCGCCGAGCCGGTGGTGCAGCGGCGGCCGACCGCGCGGTACTGCATCGGGGAGAGGTCCTGGGCCTCGTCCAGCACCACGTGCCCGAGCGAGGGGGTGCGCTGCACCAGGTCGGTCGCCTCGTCCACCAGGACGGCGTCGGCCGCCGTCCAGCGGGCGGTCTTCACCGAGCGGCCGGGCTTGGGCCAGAGCACCGCCCGCTGCTCCTCGGGCGTCAGCACGCCCTCGGCGCACTCGGCGAGGAACTCGGGCTCGGAGAGCAGCCGCAGGACCAGCTTCGCCGGATCGACGGCCGGCCAGCACTCCTTGACCACCGCCTTGACGGCGCTGTTGCGGGCCACCGCGTCCTGCACCCGGTCGTCCGGGGCCTCGCCGCCCTGCTCCATCTTCAGCAGCACGGTGTGCGCGATGCGCTGCGGCAGGGCGTCCCGGGCGGCGCCGTAGCGGACCTCGCGGCCCTTCAACTCCTCGATGATCTCGACCAGTTCGTACGCCGGTACGCGCCAGCGGCGGGAGCCGCGGACCACCACGCAGGGCTCGGCGGGCAGCGTGATGCCCGAGCGCACCGCCCGGCGCAGCACCTCGGCCATCCGGGCGTCGCCCTTCAGCCGGGCCGCCTCCGGGTCGTCCTCGCCCCGCACCTCGACGTGCCCGACCAGCTGCTGCACGGTGGCCTGGGCGACGTCCAGCTCGCCGAGGGCCGGGAGCACCTGCTCGATGTAGGAGAGGAAGGCGTTGTTCGGCCCGATCACCAGGGTGCCGGTACGGGCGAGGCGCTCGCGGTGCGCGTACAGCAGGTAGGCGACGCGGTGCAGGCCGACGGCGGTCTTCCCGGTGCCGGGCGCCCCCTGGACGCAGATGGTGCCCGTGATGTCGGAGCGGACGATCTCGTCCTGCTCGGGCTGGATGGTGGCGACGATGTCGCGCATCGGGCCGACGCGGGGCTTCTCGATCTCGGCGGCGAGCAGGGCGGAGGTGGTGTCGCCCTCGGCCGGATCGCTGAGGTGCTCGTCCTCGTAGGCGGTGAGCTCGCCGCCGGTGTAGCCGAAGCGGCGGCGGCGCTCGACGTCCATCGGCTCGGTGCGGCTGGCCCGGTAGAACGGCTGGGAGACCGGCGCGCGCCAGTCGATCACCATCGGGTCGCCGTCGGCGTCGTGGACGTGCCGGCGGCCGATGTAGAAGCTCTCCCCTCCGCTGCCCTCACTCAGTTCCTCGCTGACCGCGTGGAGGTAGTCGAGGCGGCCGAAGAACAGCGGGGTGTGCGAGAGGTCGGCCAGGGCGGCGATCCTGGCCTCGATCTGGTTCTGGAGGATGAGGGCGGTGACCCAGGTGCCGGTCACGTCACGGATGTCGAGCGACTCGACGTCCTCGCGCATGGCGCGCAGCGCGGCCCGGGACGCGGCCAGGTGGTCGCGCTCGCGCTGGAGGGGGTCGGTGGTGGGGGTGGCGGGCACAGCGAACCTTCCCGGCTGCCCCGGTGGCGGGCGCAGCGGATCGTTGGAGCTCACGGTGGGTATGCCGACCGGTTGCCGAACGGTCGGCACCTCCCCCGGCTGCCTGCGGGACTTCAGCAGGTACCACGGTTCGGGAGGGGGCAGACGGACGATCTTAGACCCGTCGGCCCGGCGGTTCCAGCCGGGCGGGTCTCGGGGTTCCGGCCGGGCGGGTCTCGGGGTTCCGGCCGGGCGGGTCTCGGGGTCGTCCCTGAGGGGCGTCGGTGGCCGCCGTACACCCCCGGGACGACCCGTGCACCTGCGGATACGGCCTTTGGAGTGATGCCGTCGGCCGCTCGGGTGCCTACCGTTGAAGACATGAGCACCACGAACCGCACCCCCCGACCCGGCCCGGCCGGCGCCACCGCCGTCTCCGGGCGTCACCGCAACCCGCTGAGCACCGCCGTCCGCAACGTCGGCATCGCCCTGGACACCGCCGCGCGCGTGATCTTCCTCGGGCGCGACGGTGTCCGGTACTGAACCGTCCTACAGCACGTCGTCCGCGTCGATGATCCGGTACGCGTAGCCCTGCTCGGCCAGGAAGCGCTGCCGGTGGGCGGCGAAGTCCTGGTCCACGGTGTCCCGGGCGACGACCGAGTAGAAGTGCGCCGCGTGGCCGTCCGCCTTGGGGCGCAGCACCCGGCCGAGGCGCTGGGCCTCCTCCTGGCGGGAGCCGAAGGTCCCGGAGACCTGGATGGCCACGGTGGCCTCGGGCAGGTCGATCGAGAAGTTCGCGACCTTGGAGACCACCAGGACGCCGATCTCCTTGTTCCGGAAGGCGTCGAAGAGCTTCTCGCGCTGGGCGTTGCTGGTCTCGCCCTTGATCACCGGGGCGTCCAGGGCCTCGCCGAGCTCGTCCAGCTGGTCGATGTACTGGCCGATGATCAGCGTCTGGTCCTTCTCGTGCTTCTTGACCAGCGCCTCCACCACCCGCCGCTTGGTCGCCGTGGTGGCGCAGAAGCGGTAGCGCTCCTCCGGCTCGGCGGTCGCGTAGGCGAGCCGCTCGGAGTCGGTCAGGGTGACCCGCACCTCGCAGCAGTCGGCGGGCGCGATGTAGCCCTGCGCCTCGATCTCCTTCCACGGCGCGTCGAAGCGCTTGGGGCCGATCAGGCTGAACACGTCGCCCTCGCGGCCGTCCTCGCGCACCAGCGTGGCGGTCAGGCCGAGCCGGCGGCGGGCCTGGAGGTCGGCGGTGAACTTGAACACCGGCGCGGGCAGCAGGTGCACCTCGTCGTAGACGACCAGGCCCCAGTTGCGGGCGTCGAACAGTTCCAGGTGGGCGTAGACGCCCTTCCGCTTGGTCGTCATCACCTGGTAGGTGGCGATGGTGACCGGGCGGATCTCCTTCCTCGTCCCGCTGTACTCGCCGATCTCGTCCTCGGTGAGCGAGGTGCGCTTGACCAGCTCGTGCTTCCACTGGCGGGCCGAGACGGTGTTGGTGACCAGGATCAGCGTGGTCGACTTGGCGTGCGCCATCGCGGCCGCGCCGACCAGCGTCTTGCCGGCGCCGCAGGGCAGCACCACGACGCCGGAGCCGCCGTGCCAGAAACCCTCGACGGCCTGCGCCTGGTACGGGCGCAGCTGCCAGCCGTCCTCCTCCAGGTCGATCGGGTGCGCCTCGCCGTCCACGTACCCGGCGAAGTCCTCGGCGGGCCAGCCGAGTTTGAGCAGGACCTGCTTGATCTGCCCGCGCTCGGAGGGGTGCACCACCACGGTGTCGGGGTCGACCCGGGCGCCGACCAGCGGGACGATCTTCTTGGAGCGCAGCACCTCCTCCAGCACCGGCCGGTCGGTGGTGGTGAGCACCAGTCCGTGGGTCGGGTGCTTGAGCAGCTGGAGGCGTCCGTACCGGCCCATGGTGTCGGCCACGTCCACCAGCAGCGCGTGCGGCACCGGGTAGCGCGAGTACGTCACCAGGGCGTCCACCACCTGCTCGGCGTCGTGCCCGGCGGCCCGCGCGTTCCACAGCCCGAGCGGCGTCACCCGGTACGTGTGCACGTGCTCGGGCGCCCGTTCCAGCTCGGCGAACGGCGCGATGGCGCGCCGACAGTCGGCGGCCCTGGGGTGGTCGATCTCCAGGAGAAGAGTTTTGTCGCTCTGGACGATGAGCGGTCCGTCGTTCACGCGGGGAAGCCCTCCACTGGCTGACAGGGTGGATTGACGCAGACCCTCCAGTGTCGCGCATTCCGCCGGGAACGTGGACGGGCTACTTCCACTCGTACAGGACGGACCTGCCGTTGCCCTGGGGGTCGTTGTCGAACTCGAACAGGCCGACCAGGTCGTTGAGGCGCAGGAACGCGTCGGCGGTGCTCTCGAAGTAGATGCTGCCGCGCCAGCTGACCGCGCCGCCCTCGGTGAAGTGCCCGATGCCGCTGCCGTGCCAGCTGTACGTCTCGCCCTTGTCCGTCATGCCGACGCCCTGGCCCTCGCCGAACAGCGAGCCGTCGGGCCGCAGTTCGGACTCGTAGCTGGCGAACTCCCGGACCTGGTGGCCGAGCAGCCGGCCGGTGCCGGTCATCGAGACCTCCAGCGCGGGACTGCCGACCGTGGGGAGGACCCGTCGGCCGGTTTCCGTGGTGGTGAGCTCCGCTATCCGATCGCCGAGCATGGTGGGTGCCTCCTTGTCGGGAACCCCCTGCTTCCGGACTACGCCGGTGGGGCGGGCCCGTCAATGACTTCGAGTGACCACGGTGCGTGCTCGCTCGTTGGGCTGGCCATGAAGAAGTCGAAGCGTGTTCTCACCGCCCTCGCCCTGATGGGCTCGGCCTTCGCGGCCACCGCCTCCTCGGCCGGTTCGGCCCACGCCCTCGCGGGCATCGGCGAGGGGCCCGGCGGCCTGCTGGCGGCGCCCGGGTTCCTGCTGGCGGACACCGTCACCGGGGGTTCGATGCCGGTCGGGCAGGGGCAGATCGGCAGCCTGGCGGACAAGGCGGTCCAGGACAAGATGAAGGAGGCGCAGCAGGGCCACTGAGGGCCCCGGGCTCACTCGTCGAGTTCCGCGACGCCGGTGATGCGGTGCAGGGCGAAGGTGCGGAGTTCGTCGGCGTGGTGGTCGAAGGCGGTGACGAAGCCGCCTTCGACCTTGACCGGGTCGATGATGCGCTGGCTGGCGATGCCCTCGGCGTTGAGGTAGCCGATCCACATGCGCTCGCCGAGCAGGACGGCCGTCTGCAGGGCGGCGAGGGTCTCGGCGGCGGCGGTGCGGGGGAGCCGGCGCGGGTCGGCGGCGGGCTCGCGGCGGGTGGCGGTGGCCGCGCGGTCGCCGGCCCGGATGGCCTTGATGGCGGCCGCGAGCAGGGTGTCGTCGGGTGCGGGCGGGCCGTCGGGGACGGGCACGGGGGAGGTGCGGGGCGGGGTGCGGTGGCTGTCCGGGCGGGTGATCAGCACGTCTCCCTCGGCGGACTCGGCGGCCGGGGCGTAGCCCATGGTGCGCAGGGTGGCGAGCAGGACGTCCGGGGCGGCCTGGGAGGCGAGGACGGTGGGGGCGAGCAGCCGCAGCCGCAGGTCGGCGGAGCGGCGGTCGGCGAGCACCTCGCCGAGCAGGGCCGGGTCGTCGCAGCGCAGGTAGGAGGAGGCGGCGCCGACCCGCAGGATGCCGTGCCGGCGGGCGACGTCGTCGATCAGGTAGGCGAGCGGCTGCGGGACGGGCGTGCGGCTGTGCTGCTCCAGGAAGGACCGCAGGTCGGTGGCGGTGCGGCCGGCGTCGAGGGCGCGGCGCACCGAGGCCGGGGTGAAGCGGTAGACGGTGGCGCCGCCCTTGGACTCGATGTCGGCGCACAGGGCGAGGGCCTGGGCGAGCGGGGTGAGCAGCGGGCCGGGGGCGATCGCGGTGAGGTCCGGCTGGAGGATCACGTGGTCCAGCGGCTGCGGGAGCAGCGGGGCGAGCACCTCGGCCGGGTCGGACTCGGCGGTGAGCAGGGCGCGGGCGGGGGCGGCCAGGGCGCCGCGGCCGGTGATGCCGAGGAGTTCGGCCTCGTCGAGGGTCCAGGCGGTGAGCTCGTCGCGCAGTTCGCGGCCGTCCGGGCCGGTGGGGCCGCCGCGCAGCGGGCGCTGCCAGCGCAGCGTGGGCAGCAGTTCCTCGGCGGTGGCCGGGGTGCCGGGCGGGAGTTCGGCGAGCAGGGCGAGGGCGGCGCGGCGGACGGACGGGGCGAGGGTGCGGTCGAGTTCGGGGCCGAGGGCGGCGCGGGGTTTGCCGCGGCCGTCCGGGGTGCCGGCGAGGGCGGGGACGCGGGTGGCGGCGAGCCAGGCGGTGGCCAGGACGGACCAGCGCTCGGCGGTGTCCAGGTGCAGCCAGGTGTCGTACCCGGGGGTGGGGGCCCAGCGTTCGTCCACCTCGCCGTCGGGGGCCAGCAGGCCCGCGGTGTAGGCGAGTTCGAGCCAGAAGGCGGTCTGCTGCTCGGTGCTCTCCAGGGCCTGGGCGGTGCGCTTGAGGTCGCGGACGCCGAGGCCGCCGGCGCGCAGGGTCAGCGGCGGGGTGAGGCCCAGGCCGTCCAGCAGCTCCTCGACGGTCTTGACCGCGGTGTGCGCCTGACCGGCCGCGGCGCCGTCCACGGCCTGGGGATCGCGCGGGGCGGCGGCGGGCGCGGGCTCGGGCTGGACCGGTTCGACGGTGCGGTGGGTGCGGCCGCCGCGCAGGTGCAGGGCGAGTTCGCGGGGCAGCACGACGCTGCCGGGGCTGGTGGGCAGCAGCAGGCCGCGGGCGAGCAGCCACTCGACCGGGCTCTGGGCGTCCTCGGCGGTGACCGGGCGGGCGGCGTCCGGGACGGTGCCGGTGGGCGGCCCCCAGACCAGCCGCTCCAGCAGGCGCAGTGCGGCCTCGGGCGCGGTGTCGAGCAGCGCGGCGCAGCGGGCGCGGTCGGTGAGCAGGGCGGTGAGCGCGGCGACGGCGCTGACCGGGTCCGGGGTGGCGGGCTGCCCGGCGGAGGCGAGCAGCTGCTGAAGCCGGGCCGGGGACATGCCGAGGGTGGCGTCGGCCAAGGTGGGGCCGAGGCCGGTGCGGCCCGGGTTGGTGGCCGTCGGGGCGAGCGCCTCGCGCACGGCGAGGACCAGCCGCAGCCCGTTGTCGGGGCCCCAGAGCAGCGCCCGGTCGCGCAGGGTGGTGATCGCGCGGGGCAGGGCGGTGGCGACGGCGGAGCGGTCGGCCGGGGTGAGCGGGGTTGCGCCGGGGTGCGGCCTGACCTTCGCCGGGCCGGTCAGCAGGGTGCGGACGGTGCTCAGCGAGGTGCCGTCCGGGGAGGTGGCCAGCGCCTCGGCGACCTGGAGGGTGAAGCGGTCGAGCCGCTCCAGGGCGCGCAGCGCGGAGGCGCGCGAGGAGAGCCGGGCGGACAGCTGGGTGAGGTCGCCGGGGACGGGGTTCAGCAGGTCGGGGCGGGAGCGGAGCAGGGCGGCGAGCGCGTCGTCGGGACGGGCGCGCAGCTCCTCGGCGAGGGTGCGCGGGCCGGTGGCGGACCTGCCCCGGCGTTGAGGGCCCTGCTGTGTGGTCATTCGACCTAGGTTAGTCGGGCGCGGGGACGACGGGGTGTCCCTCGTCCCGTCGCACCTCCGGCGCATCGCGGACCCGCGGATGGACTCGCGCGGGCGGGGGCGGGGTGGGTAGCGTCACGCCGAGGGCGGTTCGGTGGGCGGCCGGTACGGGCGAGGCGGGGTGGTCGGTGATGACGGACGGCGAGTGGTGGCGCAAGAGCGGGCCGTGGAGCGAGCGCCCGGGCGGCGGCCCGGAGGCCGACGCGGACTCCGGCTCCGGCGGCGCCGCGCGGGCTCCGTCCGCCCCGGGGCCCGTCCCGGACTTCGACCCCGTCCCCGTCCCCGACCCCGACCCCGACAGCGTGTACGACCCGCCGGCGCCGAGCGCGGCCGGCATCCCGTCCGTACCCCTGCACCTGCCGGAGAACGCCCTCGAGGAGCGGGTGGACGCGCCCCCGCCGACGACGGTGTCGAGCACCGGCCCGTGGACGATGACGCTCTTCGACTTCTCGGACGGGCCGCGGCCCGCGCCGAAGCCGATCCCCGAGCAGCGCACCGGGGAGGAGGCCGAGGCGGCGCCGGAGCCGGCGGCGCCCACCCCCGCGGACCTGGGGAAGAAGCCGCGCAGGGGCTTGTTCAAGGCGGCCCCCGCCGCTCCGCCCGCGCCGCCCGAGGCCCCGGCGGGGAAGGGCGCGGGCAAGGGGAGGGCCGCCGGGAAGGGGAAGACCGCCGGCAAGGGGAAGGGGAAGAGCAAGGGCAAGGAGGCGGAGAAGGGCGCGCCCGCCCGTAAGCCCTCTCCCCTGCTCCTGCTCTCCTGTGCCCTGCTGGTCGGCGGGGCGGTCTCCGGCTTCCTCCCGGCCATGCTGGCCGGCTGGGGACTCGGCTACCTGTCGCGCCAACTCTCCGACCTCGCAAGGAAGTTCGTGATCCTCGGCATCCCGCTGGTCACGATGAGCGCGACCACCCTCTACTCCATGCGGCAGGCCAAGCAGGCCGGGGGGCAGGGCGGCGGCCTCCAGTCGGGCTCGCCGCTGGGCCAGATCAGCTGGTCGTCGGCCCCGAACGTGCTGCGGCTGGCCGCGGTGCTGTCGGCGGTGGTCCTGCTGCTGCTCGCCATGCGCCGCCGCCCGCCGAAGCAGGGCTGAGCCGGGGCCGACGCCGGCCTCGGCGGCGTGCGGTCCGCGCGGTGACCGGGTCAGTCGTCGGCGAGGTGGACGAGGTGGCGGAAGGTCGCCGGGTCGCCGAGGTGGCCGACGATCCACCGGGCGACGGTGGCGCGGGTGGCGGTGCCGGCGCGGGGAAGCGGCCGGTCGTACGAGACCTGCGGGCCCGCGGACGGCGGTCCGTCCTTGAGCATCGGCACCCGGACGACCGTCCAGGCGGTGTCGGAGCCGGCGAGTACCGCCTCCATCCGGGCGAGGTCGTGGTGGATCTCCCGGTACAGCCGGTCGACCACCAGCCTGCTCACCACCCGCTGGGCGAACGGGAGCCGGCTGGTGTCCAGGCCGGCCGAGCTCATCGTCACCAGGTGCCGGACGCCGCCGGCCCGTACCGCCGCGGTCAGCTCGCGGGCACCGTCGGAGAAGACGGTGGTGGCCCCGCGGCCGGCACTGCCGAGGGTGGCGACGACGGCGTCCTGGCCGTTCAGCGGGCCGTGCAGGGAGCCGGGTTCGCTGACGTCGGCCCGCGCGGTGAGCGCGGTGCCGTGCGCGTGGGCCGGTAGCCGGGCGGGGTCACGGGCGACGGCGGTGACGGTGTGCCCGGCCGCCAGCGCGAGGTCGACCACCAGGCGGCCGGTGCGTCCGGTGGCGCCCACGACTGCGATCTTCATCGGTTCCTCCTGGGGATTCCCGTTGGCGCGGGGGCTGGCTTGCGGTGCTTGTGATGCTTGCCATTCATTCAGACGGACTGTATGAATGAAATCAAGTGAACCACAGCACACCGCGAGTGCAAGCCCAAAGGAGCGATGGGACATGGGAGTTCGACAGGCTCGGTACCCCGATCTGGACGGCCGGGTGGTCGTGATCGCCGGCGGCAGCCGTGGCATCGGCGCGGAGACCGCCCGGGCCTTCGCCCGACAGGGCGCGGCCGTCGCCGTCCTCGGCCGCGACGAGGCGGCGCTGACGGCGGTGGCCGGGGAACTGCGGGCGGAGGGCGCCCGGGCATTCGGGCTGGTCGCCGACTGCACGGACGCGACGGCGCTCGGCTCCGCCGCCGCCCGGATCGAGCAGGACCTCGGCCCGGTCGACGTCCTGGCCGCCTTCGCCGGCGGCGACGGCTACCCGGTGCCGACCGTCCGCGAGACCGAGGAGCACTGGCGGGCCGTGCTGGACGGCAACCTCACCGCCACCTTCCTCACCGTCCAGGCCTTCCTGCCCGGCCTGCTGGAGCGCGGCAGCGGGTCGATCGTCACGATGGCCTCCACGGCGGGCCGGCTGCCCAGCGGCGCCTCCGCCGCGTACGCCACGGCCAAGGCGGGCGTGCTGATGTTCACCCGGCACCTCGCCCTGGAGGTCGCCGGCGAGGGCGTGCGGGTCAACGCCATCGCGCCGGGTGCCGTCCGCACCGAGCGGACCGCCGAGCGGATGCCGCCCGAGGTGCAGGCCTCGGTCGCCGCCGCGCACCCGCTGGGCCGCCTCGGCGAGCCGGTGGACGTCGCCTCGGCCGCGCTCTTCCTGGGCTCCGACGCGTCTTCCTGGATCACCGGGCAGACCCTGGATGTCAGCGGCGGGCGGATCATGCTCTGAGCGGTGGGGCCGCCCGGTGGGCTTCGGGGTGGCCCCTCGCGGGCTCGGGGGCGGCCCCTCGGAGGCTCCGGGGGCCCGGCGGGCTCACGGGCGGCCCGGCCCGGGCGGACCGATCGGCGATACTGCCAGTTCACGCGGACGAGCGGAACGAGTGGAGGCGAGCGGGATGAGCCCCCGGTCCTACCGGATGGGACAGCGGCAGGCGGAGGTCGACGAGACCCGCGCCCGGATCGTCGCGGCCGCCCGTGCGCACCTGGCCGAGACCGGCGGGGTCTCGCTGGACGCCGTCGCCCGCCGCGCGGACGTCGCCCGGGCGACCGTCTACTACCAGTTCGGCTCCAAGGCGGGCCTGCTGGAGGCGGTCTGCGACGCCCTCGCCGCCCAGGGCGGGATGGCCGGGCTCGCCGAGGCCTTCACCCTGGCCGACCCCTGGGCGGCGGTGGACCGTTTCGTCGAGGTGATGGGCGGCTTCTGGGCGGTCGACCGGGTCTGCACCCGTCGGCTGCGGGCCCTCGCCGCGCTCGACGACGAGGTGGGCCGGGTCATCGCCGACCGCGACGCCCGCCGCCGCGAGGGCGCCGCCGTCCTGACCGGTCGCCTGCCCGCCGCCCCGCCGGACGCGGCGAGCCTGCTCTTCGTCCTCACCGCCTTCGAGACCTACGACGCGCTGGCGGCGGAGGCGGCTGCCCCGGACGGGGGAGGCGATCTGACCGTCGCCACCCCGGCCGTCACCCGCCTGGTCCGCGCCGCCCTCGGCGGGGCGGCGGAGCGGCCGTAGCGGACGGCGGACCGCCCGCGCTCCGAGGCGTCGAGGGCAGCGAGGCGTAGCCGCACCGGCGCCGGCGGGGGCCCGGTGGAGCGGGCGGCCGGTCAGCCGGCCCGCCGCGCGGCCATCCCGAGGATGCCGGCGGTCACCGCCGCCGGGTCGTCGGTGGGCAGCGAGTGCCCCGCGCCGGGGACGATCTCGACCCGGGCGGCGGGCACCAGCCGGTGCACGCGCTCGGCGACGGCCCGGGAGTCGTGCAGGGCGCTGCGCTCGCCGAGGAGGAAGAGGGCGGGGGCGGTGAGGCGGCCGAGTTCCTCGTCGGTGAGGGTGGTGGCCGGGGGCAGTCGGCGGCGGAAGCCCGTCGAGGCGCGGACCAGGGCCATCAGTTCGGTCTCCAGGACGGCGCTGTTGCCGACCAGCCGGGCCAGCCGGGGGCGCAGCGGGCGCGGGGCCAGGGCGGCGAGACCGCCGAGGATGATCCAGGTGTAGAAGCGGCGGCCGGGATCGGCCAGGCCCGCCGTGTCGACCAGGGTGAGCCCGGTGGTCCGGCCGGGGTGGTGGATCTGGTGGTTGAGGGCGATCCAGCCGCCGTAGGAGCAGCCGACCAGGTGGGCGGCGGGCAGGTCGAGGGCGGTGAGCAGTTCCTCCAGCCAGGCGGCGGCGTCGCGGCCGTCCGCGACGGGGGCGCTCTGCACGCTGGCGCCCGGTTCGCCGACGGTGTCCACGGCGATCACGGGGTGCCGCGCGGCGAGGGCGTCGAGGTGGGCGTGCCACATCAGCGCGTTGCCTCCGGAGCCGGGCAGCAGCACGATCGGCCGTCCTTCGGCGGGGCCCGTGCGGTAGACGCGGGTGGTGCCGTAGCCGGTGGGGACGTCGAGCGGCGTCCACGGCCGGGGCCCGAGTTCGGTCAGCGCGCGCTCGTAGGCGGTGCGGAAGCGGGCTTCGGCCTTGCCGTTCCTGAACTCGCTGATTCGCATGGTACATGTGTATCACATGCATGATACGGGTGTACCAAGAGGACGGGTCGAACGTACGGAGGCCGGAACATGACCGCGAAGGTCGACCACGAGGAACGCCGCCGGCAGATCGCCGAGGCCCTGCTGCGCATCGCCGACACCCAGGGCCTGCAGTCCGCCAGCATGCGGGCGGTCGCGACCGAGGCCGGCGTCTCCCTGCGGCTCGTGCAGTACTACTTCACGACCAAGGAGGGGCTGCTGCTGGACGCCCTGGCCAGGCTCGGCACCCAGCTCCAGGCCCGGATGGAGCGGTGGATCGGCCCGGCGCGCGCCCCCCGGGAGGTGGTGACGGCGATCCTGTCCTGCATCCTGCCGACGGACGCCGAGAGCCGCCGGATCACCAGGACGTACGCGGCGTACTACACCTTGGTGCTCGGCGACCCCGAGGTGCTGGCGAAGCAGGCCGCGCAGCCGCCGGTCGTGCTGGAGGGCTTCCTCGCCAAGCAGCTCCGCGCGGCGCAGCAGGCCGGGGAGATCGGGCCGGAGCGGGACGTCGACGCGGTCGCGGCCGGGCTGCTGGCGATGGTCAACGGGCTCGGCTCCAGCGTCCTGGGCGGTCAGCGCACCGGCGAGCAGGCGCTCGCGGTCCTCGCGTACCACCTGGACGAGCTGTTCGGGCGCCCGGAAGCGGGCTGACGGCCCACCCGGCGGCCGACTCGGCGGGCCACCGGCGGGCCGTCGCGGCGGACCACCGGCGGGTCGGCACCCCTCGCGGCAGGGGGGTTAACACCCGTACGGGACGGGTGCTTTCCCCGTTCTGCGGCAGGCCGGCCGCCAGCAGACTCGGGGCATGCCCGCGCAGCCCGTGATGACGACCGAAGCGCCCGAAGCCCCCTTCCCCCGGCCGGGGAGCGGTGGCAGCGACTTCGCCCAGTTGACCCGCCGGATAGCCGCCGAGGGCCTGCTCGACCGGCGCCCCGGCTACTACGCCGCCCGTGCGGGCCTGGTGCTCGCCGCCTTCCTCGGCGGCTGGTACGCCCTGTTCGCGCTGGGCGACACCTGGTGGCAGCTCGGTCTGGCGGCGGCGATGTCCGTCGTCTTCGCCCAGATCGGCCTGCTCTCCCACGACCTGGCGCACCGGCAGGTCTTCGACCGGCGGGTGCCCAGCGAGATCGGCGGCCGGATCGCCGCCAACCTGCTGATGGGCATGAGCTACGGCTGGTGGATGAACAAGCACACCCGCCACCACGCCAACCCGAACCACGAGGAGCGGGACCCGGACGTCGCCCCCGAACTCCTGGTGTGGTCCAAGCGGCAGGCCCGGCAGGCGAGCGGCCTCGCCCGGTTCATCGGCCGCCGGCAGGCGTACCTGTTCCTCCCGCTGCTCCTGCTGGAGGGCCTCAACCTCAGCTTCAACAGCTTCCGCGCGCTGCGCAGCCCCGTCATGAAGCGCCCGGTGCTGGAGGGCGTGCTGCTGGTGGTCCACTTCGTCGGCTACTTCGGCCTGGTGTTCGCCGCGCTCCCGGCCGGCAAGGCGGTCGCCTTCCTCGCCGTCCACCAGGCGCTGCTCGGTGTCTACCTGGGCTGCGTCTTCGCCCCGAACCACAAGGGCATGCTGATGGTGACGCCCGGGATGAAGCTCGACTTCCTGCGCCGCCAGGTGCTCACCTCGCGCAACGTGCGCGGCGGGGTGGTCGTCGACGCGGTGATGGGCGGCCTCAACTACCAGGTGGAGCACCACCTGTTCCCCAGCATGCCGACCCCGGCGCTCGGCCGCGCCGCCCGGATCACCCGGGAGTTCTGCGCCGAGAAGGGCGTCCCCTACTGCGAGGTGGGCCTGTTCCGCTCCTACCGGGAGATCTTCGCCCACCTGCACCGGGCGGGCGAGCCGATCCGCTCCGGCGGGTGAGCGTCACATCCGCCCGCCGGGATCCGTCGGTGGAGCGGCAGGACACCACCGACGGTACGGAGGAACAGCCCGATGCTGAAGAACATCATGTACGTGACGGTCTACGTGACCGACCAGGACCGCGCCCTCGGGTTCTACGTCGACGGGCTCGGCCTGGAGAAGCGGATCGACCACCCGGGCCCGGACGGGCGGTTCCTCACCGTGGCCGTCCCGGGCAGTGCGCTGGAGATCGTCCTGTGGCCGCACCCGGCCTCGGCCGGACTGGCGGCCGGGTGGCAGCCCGGAGCGGGCGTGCCCGGGCCGGTCTTCCTCGAATTCGACGACCTGCGGGCGGACTTCGAGCTGCTGCGCGAGCGCGGCGTGACGTTCGACCAGCCGGAGCCGGAGGACTACGGCTTCGGCATCCGGATCGAGGCGGTCGACCCGGACGGGAACCGGATCGCGCTGCGCCAGCGGGCCGCCTGGCAGGTCGACGGTAAGGCCTGAACGCCGGTGGCCCGTACGGGAGGTCGGATCCGCCGGCGTCCCGTACGGGCCCGCCGTACGGCGGCACCGACCGTCCGGATCCGCGTTCGCGCCCGTACGATGCCCGGACGGAGTGGGCGGAGGCCGGAGGTGGGTGTGGTTCGGTTCTGGCTGCGATGGGCGATGATCGCGGTCCTGGGTGTGGCGGTCGTGTTCGGCAGCTGGGCGGGGTGGCGGCTCTACCGCGACACGGCCATCCCCGCCCCGCCGGACGTCCAGGGGCTGGCGCACGACCCGGCGACCGGGGAGGCCCGCCGGGCGGCCGAGGAGCGGATGGCCGGCCGGGTCGACCGGCTGCCCGAACTGCTGCCCTGGACCCAGGGCTTGGGGAGGTCGACGGTCGACGTCTGCCGCACGGACTACCGCGGTGACCTGTGGATCCGGGGCAAGTGGCTGCCGGTGGCCTGCGAGCGGACGGTGAACGTCTACCTGGCCTTCGACGGCGGCGACGTCCGCTCCCGGCTGGCCGATCTGGACCGGTACCTGGACGAACAGGGCTGGCGGAGTTCGCAGCGGTGGCCGGGCCTGGTGGCGGCCGACGAGTACGCCCACCAGCCGCCCGACGACGCGACCCCGGAGGAGGTCGCGGAGGCGGCGGCCAGGCCGATCTCCCCGTCCGTGGAGTTCGAGCCGGCGACGGGCGGCGAGGCGGTCCGGACGGAACTGGCCGTGAACGTCGCCCTGCTGCCGGGCTCCGAACTCCTGACCTTCGGCGAGGACCACTGGTACGAGGAGTACGGCGGCCGGCGCTACCGGAACGACGAGGGGCAGCGGTCCGAGTACCTGACCTGGCAGCCGGTGCGCCCGGGCGAGGTCACCAAGCCGGCCGAGGGCCGGTACGTGGCGGTGCTCTGCTTCACGACCAGGTACGCGCAGGGGCAGGGCGGGTAGGGCGGCGGCGGCTCAACCCTCGTGCGGATCGGGCCGGTTGGGCCTCGGGGCGGTCGGGCGGTCGGGCCTCGGCCCGGTCGGGCCTCAGGCCTTGCGCTCGAAGCCGGCCAGCAGGCCGCGCGGGTCGAAGGTGACCCGGATCCGGGCGATCCTCCCGTCCTCGACGTGCATCCAGTTCGCCGTGGGCGCCGGCGGGGCGATGCTCGTGCACAGCTCGAACCAGGTGATCACCTCGTCGCCCTCGGCCACCCGGACCTTCACGTCGATCTTCTCCAGCACCTGTCCGAGCCCCTTCAGTCCGGCCAGCGCCTCCTCCACTCCGGAGGCCGTCCCCAGTGCGCCGACGAAGTCGACGTCCTCGGCCAGCAGTCCCCGGACGGTCTCGAAGTCGCCCGCCTCCCAGGCGGTGAAGTAGGTCTCGGCAAGCTCACGCGCGGTCTTCGTCGTCGTCATGCCTCCATCCTCCGGCCGCCGCAGCCATCCGTCCAACGGATGAATCAGATGGATCCCATCTCTGCTGATGATGGAAGAAGGGTGCGCTGCGTGATCGGCGGGCCGTCGCCATCACGCTGAGTGAAAGTCAGCTGAAGTGGTTTCGGGCTGTCCGGGCCGGTAAGGCGCCCATCGCTGGAACGTGAAGGAGGCGTGAATCGTGATCACTGAACAGCAGGCCCGTTCCATGCTGCACCAGCCCGTCCACGACGCCCGGGGCAACCGGATCGGCAAGGCGGACCACATGTTCCTCGACGACGTCACCGGCAAGCCGGAGTGGGTCAGCGTCAAGACCGGATGGTTCGGGGCGAGCGAGTCGTTCGTGCCGATCCGGGACGCCCGGGTCGTCGGCGAGCACTTGGAGGTGCCGTACCTCAAGGAGAAGGTCAAGGACGCGCCGCTGGTGGACGTGGACCGTGGCGGGCACCTCTCCGAGCGGGAGGAACACCGGCTCTACCAGTACTACGGCATCGGGAACGGGGGCCGGAAGCAGGCCGCCGCCGGGGCCGCAGCCGGGACCGCCGCCACGGCGAGCCGTACCGCCACGACCGGCCGCATCGGTGCGACCGGCACGACCGGTGCCGCCGCCGTGACCGGCGCCGCCGTGACCGGCCGGGCCGGCGCGACGCCGACCGCCGCCACGCGCGCCGGCGCGGCTCCGGGTGCCGCCTCCGCCACCGGGCGGACCGGTGTCCACCCGGGCAAGGACGGTGCGATGACCCGTTCCGAGGAGCGGCTGCGCGTCGGCGTCGAGCGGTACGAAGCCGGCCACGCGAAGCTGCGCAAGTACGTCGTCACCGAGGAGGAACGGCAGACCGTGCCGGTGCGGCACGAGGAGGTCCACATCGAGCACGAACCCATCACCGCGGCCGACCGGGGTGCCGCGATGTCCGGCGAGTCCATCGCGGAGGCCGAGTACGAGGTCACCCTGCACGCGGAGCGGCCGGTCGTGCGCACCGAGGCCGTCCCGGTCGAGCGCGTACGGCTGGTGACCGAGGAACGCGTCGAGGAGCAGACCGTCACCGGCCGGGTGCGCAAGGAGCGCATCGAGGCCGAGCTGCCCGACGGGGGGACGGCGCGGATGCCCGGCAAGGAGATCCGGGGCAAGGACCAGCGCCGCTGACGTCCGCCGGTGACGTCCGCCGGGCCGTGATCGCTCCGCGCGGCCGCGGCCCGGGTGTCCGCCGACAGGGGTGCCCGCCGGCGGTGTCCGCCGACCCGCTCGGCCGATCGGTCGAGCGGATGGCGCACCCGGTCGAATATCGTCACCGGTCATGGAGATGCACCAGCTGCGCTACTTCGCCGCCGTGGTCGACGAGGGCACCTTCACCGCCGCCGCTGCCCGGCTGCACGTGAGCCAGTCCGGCATCAGTACCCAAGTGGCCAAGCTGGAGCGTGAACTGGGCCAGCAGCTGCTCGACCGGGCCGGCCGGCAGGTGCGCCTCACCCCGGTGGGCGAGGCGGTCCTCCCGCTGGCGAAGAACGCCCTGGCCACCCTCGACGCCATCCGGCACACCGCCGCCGAGTTCGCCGACGCCGTCCGCGGCCGGGTCCGGCTCGGCATGATCACGGGCTGCTCGATCCCGCCGTTCCTGGACGCCGTCGCCGATCTCGGCCGCAGCCACCCCGGCATCGAACTCAGCCTGCACGAGGGGCACTCCGAGGACCTCCAGGCGCAGGTCCTGGCCGGCTCGCTCGACCTGGCCCTGATCGGCTACGCGGGCGAGGTCTCCCCGGGCCTGGAGGTCACCGTCGCCGTCGACGAGCCGATCGCGGCCGTCGTCCCCGTCGGGCACCCGCTGGACCGGGCGCGGCTGCGACTCGCGGACCTGCGGGGCGAGAAGATCCTCGGTCTCTCCCGGGGTACCGGCATCCGCGCCGCCTACCAGGACTCCTGCCGGCGGCTCGGCCTGGACCCGCGGGTGGACATCGAGGCCAGCTCCCCGGTCGCCCTGCTCCGGCTCGCCGAGCGCGGCGCCGGCGTGGCCGTCCTCAGCGCCTCCTCCGCCGCGGGCGCCGGGCTGCGGGCCGTCCCGCTGGCCGACGCCGCCACCCGCGCCCGGCTCGGCCTGGTCGCCCGCGGCGACCTACCGTCCCCGGCGGTACGGCTGTTGCGGGCGAGGCTCGCCGCCGCACTGCGGTCGGACTGACCGCCGGGCGCGCGGGTCGCTCGCCCGGCACCGGACGCGGGTCGTCCGCCCGGCACCGAGCCCGGGTGCGGGTTCGGCTCAGCCGGCCGCGGCGGGCCGGGGGGCGGGTGCGGGCGCGGGGGCGGCGACGGGCTGCGCGGCGGGGGCGAAGACCTGGGTGGCGGCCGGGGCCGCGACCTGGGTGGCCGCCGGGGCGAAGACCTGGGTGGCGGCGGGCTGCGCCGGTACGGCGGCCTGGTCGGCACCGGCCACGCGGTACACGGTGACGGCGGGTGTGGGCACCGAGGCGGGGGCGGCGGTCGCGGCGCCCGCCACGCCGACCGCGACGCCGGTGAGGACGCACGCCATCAGTGCGGCGGCCCCCGCGGCGGAGGCGAGCCGGCTCCGGGTGGTCGCGGTCGACGGACGGTCCACCGGGCGCTGGTACATCCTGTTCATCGCACACCAGTCCAATCGGGCAGGTCCGTGCGGCACCGCACGACGGCCGTGTGGCGCCGGAGTTCAGTGGGACTGGAGCGACCCTAGCCCGCGGCCGGAACGATCGGGCCCGGAACATCATGGTCATGCCATGAACTTGGCCGGAAACCTCCGTGCCACCCGGCCGCCCGGCCGCCGGGGCTCAGGCCTTCCAGTGCGGGTCGCGGCCGGAGGCGGCCAGCGCGCGGTCCCACGCACCGGCGTCCTCCGGCAGTGCCACCGACTCGGCGAAGCCCGCGTACCGGCGGTAGAGCTCGGCGTTCTCCGCCACGATCTCCCCGACCAGCAGGGCGAGTTCCTCGTCGACCTCGATCCGCCCGCCGGTCGCCCGGGCCACGTCCCAGCCGTGCAGCAGCAGCTCCAGGATCAGCATCCGGGCGATCCCGACGGCGGGCACCGGGGCGCCGCCGAGGTCGACGTCCCCCTCCCAGACGGCCGGGTCCGCCCAGGCCGCGACCGCGCGCTCCAGCTGAGCCGCGTAGGCGGGGCGCCAGTCGGCGTCGGCGGCGAAGTCCCGCGAGCCGAGCTCCTCGGGCAGCTCGACCCGCCGGGCCCGGTGCTCCAGGCCGTGCGAGGTGTAGAGCACCCAGTGGTTGATCAGCGCACGGGTGTCGAACTCCGCGCAGGGGGTCGGCGCGTCCAGCGGCTGATCGGCCGGGACGGCGGCGGCGACACCGGCCGCGGCGGTGGCGGCACGGGTCAGGAACGGGTGCATCGGGTGGGCGTTCATGGCGTCGATCCTGGGCCGGGCCGCACCTCCGGGTCTTGAAGAAACGCGACGACTAGCCTGGCGGCATGGGCATGGACTCCCCGGCCTCCCCGGCCTCCCCGGCCTCCCCGGGCACCGCGGCCACCGCGGCCACCCCGGCCGCACCCGCCTCTCCCGACCTCGGCCGCGGCGTGCTCCACCCCGCCCGGGCGGCCGAGCTGATCACCGTGGACCGGCTCGCGCCCGACCCGGCCGTGGCGAGGTTCGTCGAGTACTACTGGCTGGTCCGCTGGGACTTGCACGGCCTGCCCCCGTACGAGCAGAAGGTGCTCTCCCACCCCAACGTCCACCTGGTCTTCGAGGCGCCGAGGGCACGGGTGTACGGGGTGGACCGCTCGGTCTTCGTCCGCCGGCTGGAGGGCGCGGGGCACGTGCTGGGCGCGCGCTTCCGTCCCGGCGCCTTCCGGGCCCTGGCCGGGCACCCGGTGAGCGGGCTCGCCGACCGTTCCGTGCCCGCCGCCGAGTACTTCGGGCCCGCGGTCGACCGGGTCAACGCGGAGGTACTCGGGACGCCCGGCGACCCGGCCGCGTTCGCCGACGCCTTCCTCCGCCCCCGGCTGCCCGCGCCCGACCCGGTCGCCGCCGAGGTCGCCGCCATGGTGGACCGGATCACGAGCACACCGGACCTGTGCCGGGTGGACGAGCTGGCCGCCGGGCTGGGTCTGCCCGTGCGCCGGCTTCAGCGGCTGTTCGCCGAGTACGTCGGCGCCTCCCCGAAGTGGGTGCTGCGCCGCGCCCGCCTCCACGAGGCCGCCGAACGCGCCGCCGCTGTCGGAGAGTTGGACCTGGCCGGGCTTGCCGCCGAGCTGGGCTACGCGGACCAGGCGCACCTCACCCGGGACTTCACCGCCGCCGTCGGGGTCTCCCCGGCCCGCTACGCGGGGTCGCGCTGATCCCCGGCTACGCCCCCAGGAAGCGCTGCAGTTCGTCCAGCACGTAGTTGGCCCCGGTGTACCCGATCCCCTGGAACCAGAGCTGGTCGTCCACCGGGAACGCCCGGTGCCCCTTGACGGCTCCCAGCGCCTGCCAACCCGGGCTCGCCAGCGTGGCGTTGGCGCCCGACAGCTCCGGATCGCCGTACGTCGCGTACAGCAGCAGATCGCCGTCGGCCCTGGCGAGCTGGTCCGGCGGGATCTCGAAGTCCGACTGGTCGACGTTCTGCGCGTCGGGCCGGCCGACCTGGGCGTCGGAGAGCACCGTCCCGGGGAAGCTCTGCCGCCCGAACAGCCGGATGCCGCCGCCCTCCACGAACCGCACCAGGCTCACCTTGCGGCCCGACGGCTTCGCCGCCGCCAGCGCCTGCGCCACCTGCCCGGCGTGCTTCTGGTACGCGCCGGCGAAGGCCGCCGCGGCCGCCTCCCGGCTCAGTGCCTGGGCGTGCAGCTGGAAGTCGGCCTTCCACGGCGCCCCGGCGGTCTGGGTGAGCACGGTGGGGGCGATCTCCCGCAGCTGCTCGTAGCGGTCGCCGTCGCGGGTCTGGTTGGAGAGGATCAGGTCCGGCCGCAGGGCCCGGACGGTCGGCAGGTCGGGTGCGCCGGCCGGGCCGACCAGCCGGATCCCGGCCGTCCGGGAGGTCGGCCAGTACTCGGGGTAGCTGGTGTCGCGGCCCGGCAGCGCGGCGCCGACCGGGGTGATGCCGAGGGTGAGCGCGGAGTCGAGCACGTCGGTGTCCAGCACGACCACCCGCATCGGCGCGCCCGGCACCACCACCGGGCCGGTGGCGGCGTTCACCGTCACCGGCGGCACCGGGGAGGGGGACGGCGAGGCGCCGGTGGCGAGGCCGTCGGTGGTCTCCGGGCCAGACCGCCGGGTGGTGCAGCCGGTGGCCGCCGCGAGCGCGCCCGCGCCGAGGCCGGTGAGGAGGGTGCGGCGGGAGATCCGGGGCATCGGCGGTCCTCTGGCGGCGCGGGGCGGGTGGGGGCGCCGTCGATTATGTCCGAAATGGCAGCTAAAGTGCCGTTAAGCGCGAGTGCCGTCGAGCACGGGCGCCGTCGAGTGCGGATGCCGTCGAGCACGGGCGCCGTCGAGTGCGGATGCCGTCGAGCACGGGCGCCGTCAGGCGGGAGCGCCGTCCGGGGTGAGCGCCGCCCACGGGGCGCCCGGCACGACCAGCGGCGTGCCGGTCACCGGGTCCGGCACCACGACCGAGTCCAGCCCGAACACCTCCCGCACCAGCTCGGCCGTCACCACGTCCCCGGGCGGGCCCTGCGCCACCACCCGGCCGTCCCGCATCGCCACCAGGTGGTCCGCGTACCGGGCGGCCTGGTTGAGGTCGTGCAGCACCGCGACGACGGTCCGGCCGCGCTCGACGTTCAGCCGGCGGACCAGGTCCAGCACCTCCACCTGGTGCGCGATGTCCAGGTAGGTGGTCGGTTCGTCCAGCAGCAGGATGTCGGTGCCCTGGGCGAGCGCCATCGCGATCCAGGCGCGCTGGCGCTGGCCGCCGGACAGCTCGTCCATGCTCCGCTCGGCCAGCTCGGCGGTGGAGGTGCGCTCCAGCGCCTCCGCGACCGCCGCCTCGTCCTCCGGCGACCACTGCTGCCACCAGCTCTGGTGCGGCTGGCGGCCGCGCGCGACCAGGTCCGCCACCGAGATGCCCTCGGGGGCGGTCGGCGATTGCGGCAGCAGGCCGAGCCGCTGGGCGATCCGCTTGGTCGGGATCCGCGCCAGCTCCTCGCCGTCCAGCAGCACCGTGCCCCGGACCGGCTTCAGCAGCCGGCCGAGGGCGCGCAGCAGGGTCGACTTGCCGCACGCGTTCGGGCCGACGATCACCGTCACCCGCCCGTCCGGGACGGCCACGTCCAGGCCCTCGACGACCGTGCGCGCCTCGTAGGCCAGGGTGAGGCCCCGGGCCTCCAGACGGTGATCGGACATCAGGAACCTCCACGGCGGGATCGGATCAGCAGCCACATCAGGTACGGCGCGCCGACCATGCCGGTCACCACGCCCACCGGCAGCTCCGTCGGAGCCAGCAGCCGCCGGGCGAGCAGGTCGGCGAGGACCACCACCAGCGCGCCGGTCAGCGCCGAGCAGAACAGCGGGACCTGCGCCGAGCGGGCCAGCCGCAGCGCGATCTGCGGGGCCATCAGCGCGACGAAGTCCACCGGCCCGGCGGCCCCGGCCGCGCACGAGGCCAGCACGATGCCCAGCAGTGCCATGCCGAGGCGGATCCGGTCCAGGCGCAGGCCGAGGCCGACGGCGGTCGCGTCGTCGAAGGAGATCGACCGCTGGGCGCGGGCGGCCCACAGCGCGACCGGCAGGGCGGCGAGCAGCACCCAGCCGAGCCACCCGGCCTGGTCGTAGTCGGCGCCGTTCAGGCTGCCGGTCATCCAGACCTTGGCGGCCTGGGCCTGGAAGCCGTCGCCCTTGGTCAGGAAGACGGAGGTGAGCGAGGACAGCGCGACGCTGATGCCGATGCCGATCAGCACGAAGCGCTGGGCGTGCAGGCCGCGCCGCCAGGCCAGCGCGTACACCAGCAGCCCGGCCACCAGGCCGCCGGCCACCGCCGCGTACGGGGCCTGGCCGGTCGAGCCGACCACGCCGTACGCCGTCAGGCCGACCACGGTCACGGTCGCGCCCCAGGTCACGCCCACCACGTCGGGGCTGGCGAGCGGGTTGCGGGCGACGGTCTGGATCAGCGCCCCGGCCAGCCCGAGCGCCAGGCCGACCAGCAGCCCGACCACCACCCGGGGCAGCCGGAACTCGCCGACCACCAGCTCGTGCGGGCTCGGCCGCCCGAGCACCACCTTGACCACCTCGCCCGGCGCGACGGTGGACTCGCCCAGGCAGAGCGAGGCCACCATGGTCGCCGCCAGCGCCACCAGCAGCCCGACGGCGACGGCCACCGAGCGCCGGTGCACCAGGAACGACGCCCGGCCGGCCCGGACGACGGAGTAGCCGCGCAGGGGGACGGAACCCGCGAGCCCGCTCATGCCGCCACCACCTTCCGGCGGCGCACCAGCGCGACCAGCACCGGGACGCCGACCAGCGCCGTCATCACGCCCGCCGGGACCTCGGACGGCGGGAACAGGACACGGCCGAGGGTGTCGGCGAGCAGCAGCAGCGCCGGGCCGAGGACGGCGGAGAAGGCGAGGATCCAGCGGTGGTCGGCGCCGGCCACCGCGCGGGCCACGTGCGGGACGGCGAGGCCGACGAAGGCGATCGGACCGGCCGCCGCGACCGCCGAACCGGTCAGCACGGTGGCGCCGAGCGCGCCGACCGCCCGGACCAGGCCGGTCTTGGCGCCGAGGCCCTTCGCGGTGTCGTCGCCGAGCGCCAGCGCGTCCAGTCCGCGGGCCACCGCGACCACCAGCACCGTGCCGACGGCCAGGAACGGCAGCAGCTGCCAGGCCACGTCCGAGGTCCGCCCGGAGAGCGAGCCGACGTGCCAGAAGCGGAACTGGTCCATGGTGGCCGCGTCGGTGGTCAGCACCAGGGTGTTGAGCGAGGCGATGAAGGCGGACATCGCCGATCCGGCCAGCGCCAGTTTGATCGGCGTGGCCCCGCCCCGGCCGCGCCCGGCGAGCCCGTACACCAGCACGGTGGCGATCACGGCGCCGACGAAGCCGAACCAGACGTACCCGGTGAGGGTGGAGACGCCGAAGCCGGAGATGGCGACCACCACGCCGGCCGCCGCGCCCTGGGAGACGCCGAGGATGCCGGGGTCGGCGATCGGATTGCGGGTCAGGCCCTGCATGACGGCCCCGGCCAGTCCGAGCGCCGCGCCGACGGCCAGTCCGACGACCGTGCGCGGCACCCGCAGCTCGCGGACCACCACGGCGTTGGCGGTGTCGCCGCCGTGCAGCAGGGCGTCGAGCGTGTCGCCGAACGGGATGGTCCGGCTGCCGACCGCCAGGCTCAGCAGCACCGCGGCGGCCAGCACGGCGAGCGCGGCGGCGAGCCACAGTATTCGGCGCCGCGGCGCGCGGTGGGGCGCGCGGGGCGCACCGGGCGGTGCGCTGGTGTCGGTCATGGGCCCTCTCCGCAGACAACTCAGGCAAACCTAAGTTCAGCTGCGAAGCCCGGGCAAATCGCCTCGTGCTCCGGGGCGCCGGTTGGGTAGCCTGACGGCATGTCCGCGATCCCGCCCGCCCCGCTCACCGTCGGCTTCGACCTCGACATGACGCTGCTGGACACCCGGCCGGGTATCCGCGCCACCTACCTGGCGCTCTCGGCCGAGACCGGCACCCCCATCGACGCCGACCTGGTGGTCACCCGGCTCGGACCGCCGCTGCTGGACGAGATCCGCAACTGGTTCCCGGAGGACGAGGTGGAGCGGGCCGTCACCCGCTACCGCGAGCTGTACCGGGACCACGCCTTCGCCCCGACCGTGGCGCTGCCCGGCGCGCACGCCGCCGTCGAGGCGGTCCGTGCCCACGGCGGCCGGGTCGCGGTGATCACCGGCAAGTACGAGCCGAACGCCCGCCTCCACCTGGAGCACGCCGGGCTGGCCGCGGACACCGTGATCGGCGACCTCTGGGCGGAGACCAAGGGCGAGGCGCTGCGCGAGCACGGCGCGAGCGTCTACGTCGGCGACCACCTGGGCGACATCCGGGGCGCCCGGTACGCGGACGCCGTCGCGGTCTGCGTGCCCACCGGCCCGTACAGCGCGCGGGAGCTGCGCGAGGCGGGTGCGGACGTGGTGCTGACGGACCTCACCGGCTTCCCGGACTGGCTCGCCGGGCACCTGGCCGAACGCTAGGGCCCGGCGGCGCGTGGCGGCCCGCTGCGGCCCGCGGCAGGCGTCAGGACTCGACGGGCGCGCTCCGGCGGCGCTGGGCCCGCGCGTTCAGCAGCAGTCCGGTCAGCGCGGCCAGGAAGCCGGCCGGCATCAGCATGCTCAGCCAGTAGGCGGCCGTCGGCAGCGGCGTCAGGTGCAGGAACAGCGGGACGAAGGTGACCAGGGTGGCGAGTGCGCCGAGACCGAAGACGACCGCCCCGGCCTTGACGTACCCGTCGCCGGGGTCGGCGCTCTGGCTGCTCACGTCTGCTCACTCCTCCGGGCCGGTCGGGACTGCCCCCAGTCTGGCAGAGCGGCGGCCGGGGGTCCCCACCGGAGCGGGCCGGTCACGTTGCGCAGTTTCCCGGCAGCTGAACGTTTTGATCCCTGTTGAGCGGGGGTATGCACGGGGTGCCGAGGGGCGCTACAGGTGCGTCCCGCGTCCGAAGACCCGGGGGGTGTGAGCCGATGGACCGCGCGGAGCCGCGCCCCGGCCGTTCCGGCGCCGGGTTTCCCGTGACCGCGAGATCCCGCTCCCGCCGCCCCGACCGGGCCTCGGAACGCGGATCCCTCGCGGAACGCGGATGAGGCAGTGACGGACGGTTAGTCTGCTCCTGACCGCGTGCCGGCCATGAGCGCCCACGGGCGCCGAGTCGAGGCCGGTCGCTCTTCCCACCACCCAGTGATCCCCGGCCCGGGCCGGGATCCCTCACACCCATTCGAGGACTGTTCGAGATGCCCACCGGCCAGGTCAAGTGGTTCAACGAGACGAAGGGCTTCGGCTTCCTGTCGCGCGACGACGGCGGCGACGTCTTCGTCCACACCAAGGCGCTGCCCGCCGGTGTCACGTCGCTGAAGCCGGGCCAGCGGGTCGAGTTCGGCGTGGTCGCCGGGCACCGCGGGGACCAGGCGATGGCCGTGCAGCTGCTGGACGCGCTGCCCTCGGTGGCCGCCGCCCAGCGGCGCAGCGCCGACGACATGGCGCCGATCGTCCAGGACCTGATCACCACGCTGGACGCGGTGCTGCCGGGCCTCCAGCGCGGGCGCTACCCCGCCAAGCCGACCGGCCAGAAGCTGGCCGGCCTGCTGCGCGCGGTGGCCGACCAGTTCGACGTCTGACCGGCGGCCGGAACGGGCCGACGGCTAGAACGCGAGCGAACCCGGGTCGAGCGGGGGCACCAGCCCCTCCGCGGCGGCCCGGGTGAGCAGCGCGCGGACGGCCGCGTAGCCCTCCTCGCCGAGGTCCTCGCTGAACTCGGTGACGTACAGCCCGATGTGCTGCTCGGCCACGTCCAGGTCCATCTCCTGGGCGTGCGCCAGCACATACGCGCGGCTCGCCGCCGGGTCGGCCCAGGCCTGGCGGACGGAGGCGCGGATCGCGTCGGCGATCGCCCGCAGCCGCTCGGCGCCGAGCGAGCGCCTGGCGACGATCGCGCCCAGCGGGATCGGCAGTCCGGTCTCCTGCTCCCAGGCCTCGCCCATGTCGGCCAGGCTGTGCAGGCCGTACTGCCGGTACGTGAAGCGGGCCTCGTGGATGACCAGGCCGGCGTCCACCCGGCCGTCCCGGACGGCGGGCATGATCTCGTGGAACGGCAGGACGACGATCTCGCCGAAGCCGCCCGGCACCGCCCGTGCCGCCCAGAGCCGGAACAGCAGGTAGGCGGTGGAGCGCTCGGAGGGCACCGCGACGGTCTTCCCGGCCAGGTCGGCGGGGGAGGCCACGCCCGGCAGGGTGAGCACCAGCGGGCCGCAGCCGCGGCCCAGCGCGCCGCCGCAGGGCAGCAGGGCGTACTCCTCCAGGACCCAGGGCAGCGCGCCGTAGCTGATCTTCAGCACGTCCAGCTCGCCGCGTTCGGCCTGGCCGTTGGTGACGTCGATGTCGGCGAAGGTCACCTCGGGGGCGTCCGCCCCGGGCACCAGGCCGTGCGCCCAGGCGTGGAAGACGAAGGTGTCGTTCGGGCAGGGCGAGTACGCGATGCTCAGCCGTTCAGCCACGGCCGGCCTCCTCGGTCGGTTCGTGCCGCGCGGCCGTCTCCGGTGCGTGCCGCGTGGCCAGTTCGTGGACGGGCAGTGCGGCGAAGGCCCGCTCCAGGGCGGCCAGCGCCTCGCCGATCCGCCAGGCGGCCCGGTCGCGCGGGCCCACCGGATTGGACACCGTGCGCAGTTCGAGGGCCGGTACGCCGTACCGGGCGGCGGCCTCGGCCACGCCGAAGCCCTCCATCGCCTCGGCGACGGCGCCGGGGTGGCGGGCGGCCAGTGCGGCGGCCCGCTCGGTGCTGCCGGTGACGGTGGAGACGGTCAGCACCGGGCCGACGGCCAGGCCCGGACCGCCCAGCGCCCGCGCGACCAGCGCGACGGCGGCCGGGGGCGGGGTGTGGCGGACGGTGCCGAAGCCCAGCTCGGTGACGTCGGCGAAGCCCTCGGGGGTCTCGGCGCCGAGGTCCGCGGCCACGATCGCGTCGGCCAGCACGGTGGAGCCGACCGGGGCGAGCGGGGCGAAGCCGCCGGCGATCCCGGCCGAGACGGCCAGGGCGTAGGGGTGGGCCGCCAGTGCGCAGGAGGCGGCGGCCGCGGCGGCGGCCGGGCCGACCCCGGCGGCCAGTACGTCCACCGGTACCCGCTCGGCCCGGTGCAGCGTGCCGCCGGGCAGCGGCAGCGCGGCGGACGCGCCGGGCAGGCCGCGCAGCACGGCCTCGGCCTCGGCTTCCACCGCGACGACGACGAGCAGCCGGGCCCGTGCGGGGCCCGACCGCTCGTCCCGGCCGTCGGTGACGGCGTGCGCGGTCATCGCGGGACCGTCAGCCGTTGTCCTTGGCGTTGGTGTCCGTGCTGTTCAGCTGGAAGTACCAGACGGCGATCGGGGCCTCCTGGTTCGGGTCGCCCTCGACCACGGTCACCACGGTCTTGCCGCTGGAGTTCAGCACCTTGTTCGCCGACTGGGAGCCGGACCAGGTCGGGCCCTTGGCGGCGGAGAACAGGCTGAAGCGACCGCCCTGGTTGGACGAGCCGCCGTTGGTGAAGGCCCACCAGCCCGTGTCGGCCACGTTCGGGGAGACCCCGACGCCGACCCGGTCGCTGCCCGTGACGTCCGAGGAGGGCAGCGTGCCGTCGTGCAGGGCCTTGGTGGCGTCCTCCTGGCACTTCTGCTGCTGGTCCTCGGTGAGCGGGCTGCCGGCGTTCCAGCACAGCGGGTCCGCGACGATCGAGGAGTTGCCGACCGTGAGGGTGGCACGGTGGGAGATGTGCTCGGTCTGGTCGGCGGCGATGGCGACGGAGGTGCCCACCGTGGCGGCGCCGACCACGACGACGGCGCCGAGGGCGGCGATGGCACGGGAATTGAGGCTCATGCGTCAGAATCTACCGGGCCTGGCCGATCACGCGACGCGGGGGTCGGCGCCGCGTGTTGCCGCGCCGGCCCGCTCAGGCCACCCGGGGCGCCGCCGGATGCCGCCGCGGGCCCACCCGCAGGAGCGAGCGGAGCGTCCACAGCAGCACCAGGCCGACCACCCCGGCGGCGATCGACAGGCCCAGCTTCCCGTTCAGCGGCAGCAGGATGCCGACCGCGCCGCCCGCCACCCAGGACAGCTGCATCAACGTCTCCGAACGGGCGAACGCCGAGGTCCGCACCGCCTCCGGGACGTCCCGCTGGATCAGCGCGTCCAGCGCCAGCTTGCCCAGCGAGGCCGCCATCCCGGCCACCGCGGCGACCAGAACCACCGTCACCACGCCGTACCAGAGCGCGGCCGCCCCCGTCGCGCAGGCCGCCACCAGCAGCATCGCGGTGACGGTCGCCTCCGGGCCCCGGGTGCGCAGCCAGGAGCCGAGCACCGACCCCAGCGCGTTGCCCGTCCCGGCGGCCAGCGCCACCAGGCCCAGCGCCACCGTCGGCTGCAGCCCGCCGATCGGCTCCTCCCGCAGCAGGAAGGCCAGGAACATCACCAGGAAGCCGACCAGCCACTTCATCGCCGACATCGCCCGCAGCGCCAGGATCACCGAGGGGCCGACCGCGCGCAGCGAGGCCTTGACCGGCGGCGGCTTGTGGTGGATCAGGTGCGAGCCCTCGCCGTGCACCTCGGCGTGCAGGACGGCGCGCTGCTCGCCCTTGGCGGAGTCCACCGCGGGCGGCAGGTGGAAGGCCATCAGGGTGCCGATCACGAACACCAGGAAGGCGCCGCGCAGCGGCCAGCCGGGCCCGATCAGGTGCAGCAGCCCGCCCACCCCGGCGGCCACGCCGGTGGCCAGCAGCCCGGCCAGGGTGACCCGGGAGTTCGCCTTCACCAGGGACAGCCGGCTCGGCAGCAGCCGCGGCACCACCACGCTGCGCACCACGCCGTACGCCTTGGACGCGACCAGCACGCCGAGCGCCTCCGGGTAGAGCGCGATGCCGCCGCCGACGATCACCCCGGCCATCGTCCAGGCCAGCACCGCCCGGGCCAGCATCGCCATCGCCATGGCCGCCCGGCGGCCGTGCGGCAGGCGGTCCAGCAGCGGGCCGATCACCGGGGCCAGGAGGGCGAACGGGGCCATCGTGATCAGCAGGTAGAGCGCGACCCGGCCGCGGGCCTCGCCAGTGGGCACCGAGAAGAAGATGGTGGACGCCAGCGCGATGGTGATCAGCATGTCGCCGAAGGAGTTGAGCGCGTGCAGCTCGATCAGCTTGGCGAGGCCGGATTCGCCCGCGCCCTCGGCGGCGGTGGCCCGGCGGATCCGGCGGCCGGTGCCGTGCACCACCTTGCCGGTGCGGGAGCCGGCGGCGGAGGCGGTGCGGATCAGGAAGTGCCGGCGCGGCTCGGGGGCCTCGTCCTCGCCCTCCTCGCCCCTGTCCGCGTCCTCGCCGTCCTCCTCGCCCTCGTCCGCGTCAAGCGCCCGAGTGGCCCGATCGAGGGCGTCGGGGGCTCCGGGGGTGGACGGATCCACGGGGGTGGCGGGCGCCTCGGAACCGTCCGCCGGCCGCGGTTCGCCCGCGCCGGGGACCGGGGGCTGCTGTCGCGGCACGGCGTCCGCCTGGTCGGCGCTCCCGGCCTGCGGGGCGCCCGGTGCGTGCTGCGACGGGTCGTGGTCCGCCACAAGCCCATCCTGCCCCAGAATCGCCGAGCCGACGCGGGACCGGGCTCCGCTCGGCGCGGCCCCGGAAGGGCCGTGTCCGCCCCGGACTGTGCCGGGGTGCCGACCGCCGGGTAGCCTGCCCAGGGTCGACCCGCCGACCCGCCGGGGCGCCGGCAGGCCGGTCGAGCGGCGCGGCCGGTACCCGAGGGGGCTCCCGGTCGCGCAGAATGGACGAGGGACACCGAGCCGCGACGGAACAGGCAACACGCCGTGGGCGACAGAAGAACTGGGAGAGAATCGACGCCGTGAGTGCTGCGATGCGAAGCCGTACCCCCGACCGGCTCTGTGCCGAGGCCGTCGAACTCGCCCGCCAGGCCGCCGAGGAGGCCGTCGGTGCGGAGGCCGTCGGGCCGCACCTGGGTGTCCAGGCGGACGCCGACCGCGTCGTCACCCACACCTTCGAGTGCCTCGACGCGGCCTACCGCGGCTGGCACTGGGCGGTCACCGTCGCCCGCGCGCCGCGCGCCAAGAACGTGACCCTGGACGAGGTCGTGCTGCTGCCCGGCGCCGACGCGGTGCTCGCCCCCGAGTGGGTGCCGTGGAGCGACCGGCTGCGCCCCGGCGACATGGGCCCGGGGGACCTGCTGCCCACCGGCGCCGACGACCTGCGGCTGGAGCCCGGCTGGACCGGCGAGGACGAGCCCGCGCCGAACTCCCCGGTCGCCCTGGCCCAGGACGAGGACCTGGTCGTCACCGACCCGCACGTCCAGCCGGCCCCGGCCCGCGCCCGGATCGACGCCGTCGCCGAGGAGCTGGGCCTCGGCCGCAGCCGGGTGCTCTCCCGGCTCGGCCTGCACCTGGCCGCCGAGCGCTGGGAGAAGACCCACGGCCCGCAGACCCCGATGGCGCAGGCCGCCCCGGCCTCGTGCGCGAGCTGCGGCTTCCTGGTCCCGATCGGCGGCTCGCTCGGACAGGCCTTCGGCGTGTGCGGCAACGAGTTCGGCCCGGCCGACGGCCAGATCGTCTCCTTCGCGTACGGCTGCGGCGGGCACTCCGAGGCGGCCGTCATCCCGGCCCCGCCGGCGCCGTCCGAGCTGATCCTGGACGAGCTGGTGGTCGAGCCGCTGCCGCTGCACCCCGACCGCGCCTCCGGCTCCGTCGAGCCCGACGCCCCGGCCGAGGAGCTCGGCCACTCCTGAGCCCCAGGCTCTCGCGGCCCGCCCGGTCAACGACCGGCGCGGGCCGCGGTGCTTTCCGGGCGGGCCGCGGACGGCGGGCGGGCTGCGGAAAGGGCCGTCGGGGCCGCCGTCGGCGCGGCCGGTGGTCGGGAGCAGTCAGTGGGGCAGGGAAGAATGCCCTACGACGAACAGGGCAGCGGAAGGCGGCAGGTCCAGTGGAACCTCGGATCATCGGCAGCGGCACGGACGAGCACCTCGCGGACCCCTTCGGCAGCGCCGCGCTGCGCCGACGGGTGCTGGCCGCCTGGGCCGCCTCGCCGGCCCGGTTCCGGGAGGACGCCAACGCGGAGGAGGAGCTGGCGCTCGGCGGCTACCGGGACCGCCTGGTGGTCGAGTTGGCGCAGAACGCGGCCGACGCCGCGGTCCGGGCCGGCCACGGCCCCGGCCGGCTGCGGCTGACCCTCGCCGACGGCGTGCTCGCCGCCGCCAACACCGGCGCCCCGCTGGACGCGGCCGCGGTCGAGTCGCTGTCCACCCTGCGCGCCTCCTCCAAGCGCGGCGAGACGCCCGCCGTCGGCCGGTTCGGGGTCGGCTTCGCCGCCGTTCTCGCGGTCACCGACGAGCCCGCCGTGCTGAGCGCCACCGGCGGGGTGCGCTGGTCGCTCGGCGAGGCGCGGGCGCTGGCCGCGGCCCAGCCCGAGCTGGCCGACGAGCTGCGCCGCCGGGACGGCCACGTGCCGCTGCTGCGGCTGCCGTTCGCGGCCGAGGGCCCGGCCCCGGAGGGCTACGACACCGTGGTGGTGCTGCCGCTGCGGGACGCCGCCGCCGAGGACCTGACCCGCCGTCTGCTGGCCGGGATCGACGACGCGCTGCTGCTCACCCTGCCCGGCCTGCGCGAGGTCGTGGTGGAGACCCCGGACGGCATCCGCACCCTCACCCGGGACGCCGCCGAGCCCCGCCCGGACGGGGTCACCGAGGTCACCGTCACCGACGACGCCGACGGCCGGCCGCGGCAGACGGTCTGGCAGACCGTCGGGGCCTCCGGCACGCTCTCGGCCGAGCTGCTGGTCGACCGGCCCACCGAGGAGCGCGCCCGCCCGTACTGGACGGTGACCTGGGCCGTCCCGGTCGGCCCGGACGGCGCCCCGCAGCGGCCCGGGATCGCCTCGGTGCTGCACGCGCCCACCCCCAGCGACGAGCCGGTCGGCCTGCCCGCGCTGCTGATCGCCTCCTACCCGCTGGACTCCACCCGCCGGCACGCCGCCCCCGGCCCGCTGGCCGACTTCCTCACCGAGCGCGCCGCCGACAGCTACGCCGAGCTGCTGCGCGCCCGCGGCGCCGACCTCGGCTCGCTCGGCCTCGTCCCGGCCCCGCTCGGCCGGGGCGCGCTGGACAACGCGCTGCGCGCCGCGGTGCTCTCCCGGCTGCCCGGGACGCCGTTCCTGCCGCACCCGGCGCCGGTCGAGGAGGGCACGCCCGCGCTGCGGCCCCGGGACGCGACGCTGCTGGAGGGCGCGGACGGCTCGGTGGTCGAGGCGCTCTCGCCGATCTTCCCGGGGCTGCTGCCGGCCGGCCTGGAGCGCCGCACCGAGCTGCGGGTGCTGAACGTGCGCCGGGTGCCGCTGGCCGAGGTGGTGGACCAGCTCGGCGGCCTGGACCGCGAGCCCGCCTGGTGGCGCAACCTGTACGCGGCGCTCGGCGCGGCCGACCCGGAGGCGCTCGGCGCGCTGCCCGTCCCGCTCGCCGACGGGCGGACGGTCACCGGGCCGCGGCGCGTCCTGCTGCCCTCCGAGGACGCCGACTGGGCGGCCTTCCCCGGCTACCCCGAGACGCTGGCGGGCGCGCTCGCCGCGCTCGACCTGCGCCTGGCCCACCCCGAGGCCGCCCACCCGCTGCTGGCCAAGCTCGGCGCCGGCACCGCCACCCCGGCCGGGGTGCTGGACACCCCCGAGGCGCGGGCCGCGGTCGCCCGCTCCTACGAGCTGGCCGAGGACGACCTGGACGCGGCGCTCGAACTCGCCGACGCCGTCCTGGCCCTGGTGAAGGCCGCCGCCCCCGAGCCGGGCGCCCATCCCTGGCTGGCCCGGCTGGCGCTGCTCGACGACGAGGGCGAGCCCGCCCGCGCCGGCGAACTCGTGCTGCCCGGAAGCCCGTTCGCCGCGCTCGCCCGCGAGGAGGACGCCGGCTGGGTGGACGACGAGCTGCTGGAGCGCTGGGGCCCGGAGGTGCTCGCCGCCGTCGGCGTGCTCGCCGACTTCGTGCTGGTGCGCGCCGAGGACGTGGTGCTCGACCCGGACGACCTGGAGCGGCTGGACCCCACCGTCCCGGCCGACCGCGCGGCCGGCGGCCACCCCACCGGTCTGCTGGACGAGGCGCCGGACGGGCTCGCCGAGTGGGCCGAGGACGCGCTGGAGGCGCTGCAGGCCGACGAGGCGGTCGGCGTCCCGCCGGTGGCCGCCGAGCTGCTGGCCGTGCGCGACCTCGACCTGGTGGACGACGACGCCTGGCCGCAGGCGCTGGCGGCGCTGGCCCGCCCGCCGTACCGGGACGCCGTGGTCGCCCCGGTGCGCACCCTGCTGCCGGACGGCTCGTACGCCGACCTGCCGCCGTACACCGCCTGGTGGCTGCGCGACCACCCGGTGCTGGCGGGCCGCGAGCCGGCCGGCCTGCGGGCGGCCGGGGCCGACCCGCTGCTGCGCGGCCTGTACGACGAGGCCCGCACCACCCTGGACGAGCAGTTCCTGCACGCGCTCGGGGTGCGCACCACGCTGGCCGCGCTGCTCGCCGAGCCGCACGGGCCGGACGAGGTGCTGGACCGGATGACCGACCCGGACGCCGAGGTCGGCCACCGCCAGCTGCACGGCATCCACACCGCGCTGGCCCGGGTGGACCGCGAGCGGATCGAGCCGCTGGACGTGGTGCGGGCGCTGCCGCCGCTGGACCCTGCGACCGGGCGCCGGCCGGCCCACACCGTGGTGGTGGACGCCACCGAGGCGGTCGTCGCCGACGCCCCCGACCTGGTCCAGCTGCTGCACCCGTACCCGCTGCTGCCGGTCGCCCCGGCGCTGGCCGCCGACCTCGCCGAGCGGCTGCACGTGTCGCTGGCCAGCGAGGTGGCGGGCGGCCGGGTGCTCTCCGAGGGCGTGCTGCACCGGGTCCCGGCGGTGGTGCGGGAGCTGCTGCCCGGCTGCCCGGTCGCCTACGAGGAGCACGAGGAGCTGCTGGTCGTCGGGCCGGACGGCGGCGAGGCGGCGGTGGACTGGCGCTGGGACACCGGGGCGGACGCCCCGGAGCCGCCGTACGACCCGGAGCTGGCCGAGGCCGGCGACGAGGACGACGAGTTCGAGGTCCCGCCGGTGCCCGGCCTGCTGCACGCGGCCACCCCGGAGGGCCTGGCCGCCGGGCTGGCCTGGTCGGTCGGGCAGTGGCACCGCCGCTTCGAGGTGCTGGCCGCCCTCAGCGAGCCGGACCGCGCCTACGAGCTCTCGGCCGCCCGCGACTTCGAGGGCTGAGCCCCGCGCCGCGCACCGGTCGCCCGGCCGGTGCGCGGTCGCAGCCGTCGGTAGACGGTGGTGGTGACGGTCAGCCAGACCGCGCCGAGCGTCACCAGCGCGGCGGTCCGCAGCGTGGGTGTCGGCCGCACCGCCAGACCGACCCCCGCCATCGCCAGGGCGGCCAGTCCGGCCGCCAGCAGCCCGCCCAGGAAGGCGGTGAACGCCTCCAGGTCCCCATTCCCGCGTGCCATCCGGCACCCCCTTCCGGGGCCATCATCGGGTGCGCGCGGGGGCTTGTCACGCGGGGGCGCGGCCGACCGCCCGGGCCGTCACTCCATGCCGCGGCGCTTCATGACGTACCAGGTGATCTCCAGGGCGATGCCGCAGACCACCGCGATGGCGACGCCCACCAACGGGTCGCGGAAGCCGACCAGGGAGAGGTCGAAGAAGGACTTCAGCGGGGGCACCAGCAGGACCAGCGCGAAGGCGCCGCCCATGCTGCCGATCAGCAGCAGGCGCCACCAGTTGTACGGGCGGGCGACGATGGCGAGGACCCAGAGGGCGATCAGGAAGAGCGTCAGGGTGGCCACGCTGGTGTCGGCCTTGAGGTCGGTGGCGTGGTCGGCGCGGGCGAGCGAGTAGGCGACGAAGGTGCCGGTGCCGGCGATGATCCCGCCGGGGACGGCCAGCCGCAGCACGCGCTTCACGAAGCCGGTGCGGGCCCGCTCGTTGTTGGGGGCGAGGGCGAGGAAGAAGGCCGGGATGCCGATGGTCAGCGAGGACAGCACGGTGGAGTGCCGGGGCAGGAACGGGTACGGCGAATGGGTGAAGATCACCAGGAGGGCCAGCAGGACCGAGTAGACGGTCTTCACCAGGAAGAGTGAGGCGACCCGCTCGATGTTGCCGATCACCCGGCGGCCCTCGGCCACCACCGACGGCAGCGAGGCGAAGGAGTCGTTCAGCAGCACGATCTGGGCGACGGCCTTGGTGGCGTCGGAGCCGGTGCCCATCGCCACGCCGATGTCGGCGTCCTTGAGCGCGAGCACGTCGTTGACGCCGTCGCCGGTCATCGCCACGGTGTGGCCGCGGGACTGCAACGCCCCGACCAGCAGGCGCTTCTGCTGCGGGGTGACCCGGCCGAAGACGCTGGTCCGGTCGGCGGTCTCGGCGAGCTCCTTCGGATCGGCGGGCAGGGTGCGGGCGTCCAGCGGGTGGTCGGCGCCGGGCAGGCCCAGGTGGCCGGCCACCGCGCCGACCGAGACCGCCGCGTCGCCGGAGATGACCTTGGCCCGGACCCGCTGGCTCTCGAAGTAGCGCAGCGTCTCGGCGGCGTCCGAGCGCAGCCGCTGCTGGAGCACCACCAGGGCGAGCGGGGTGAGGTCGGCCGCCGGGTCGGGGGAGTCCAGCGGGACGGGGGTGCGGCCCAGCAGCAGCACCCGCAGGCCCCGGGCGCCCAGCTCGTCCACCTCGGCCAGCGCCGGGTGCCCGGCGGGCAGCAGCACGTCGGGCGCGCCGAGCAGCCAGCTGGCCTCGCCGCCCTGCGGCTCCAGCAGTTGCACGCCGCTCCACTTGCGGGCGGAGGAGAAGGGCATCGCCTCGATCACCCGCCAGCCGTCGCGGCCCCCCGAACCGCCCGGAGAACCGTTCGCGGGCCCGTCGCCGCGCCCGTACGCGTCGATGACCGCCTGCATGGACGGGTTGGGGCGGGCGTCGGCGCCGGCCATCACGGCCAGGGCGTGCTTGACGGTCTCCGGGGCGACGGCGGCGGGCTCCCCGTCGGAGAGCACCCGCAGGTCGATGACGTCCATGCCGCCCTCGGTGAGGGTGCCGGTCTTGTCCAGGCAGACGGTGTCCACCCGGGCCAGGCCCTCGATCGCCGGGAGCTCCTGGACCAGGCACTGCTTGCGGCCGAGCCGCACCACGCCGATCGCGAAGGCGACTGAGGTCAGCAGCACCAGCCCTTCGGGGACCATCGGCACGATGCCGGCCACCATGCGCCGGACGGCTTCCTTCCAGTCCCGGCCCTCGACGGCCAGCTGGCTGATGATCAGACCGAGGGCGGTGGGGATCAGCAGGTAGGTGATGATCCGCAGGATGCTGTCGATGCCGGAGCGCAGCTCGGACTTCACCAGGGTGAACCTGCTGGCCTCCTCGGCGAGCTGGGCCGCGTAGGCCTCGCGGCCGACCTTGGTCGCGGTGAACGCGCCGGCCCCGGCCACCACGAAGCTGCCGGACATCACCTGGTCGCCGGGCTGCTTGAGGACCGGGTCGGGTTCGCCGGTGAGCAGCGACTCGTCGATCTCCAGGCCGTCCGCCTCGGTGACCTCGCCGTCCACGATCACCTTGTCGCCGATGCCGAGCAGCACGGTGTCGTCGAGGACGATCTCGGAGACGCCGATCTGTTGGGCGGAGCCGTCCCGGCGGACCTGCGGGCGGGCCTCGCCGATCAGGGCCAGGCTGTCCAGGGTCTTCTTGGCGCGCAGCTCCTGGATGATGCCGATCGCCGTGTTGGCCACGATGACCAGGCCGAACAGGCCGTCCTGGATCGGACCGACGATCAGGATGATCCCGAACATCACGCCGATGATCGCGTTGAAGCGGGTGAAGACGTTGGCCCGGACGATCTCCCTGGTGGACCGGCTGGACCGTACCGGGACGTCGTTGACCTGGCCCTTCGCGACCCGCTCGGCCACCTCGGCGGCCGTCAGGCCGCCGCGCCGGCCGGGCAGCAGGCCGAGGGGGTGTGCTCCGTCCGGGCGGGCTGCGTCGGTCGGCGGCTCTTCCGCTGGCTGGGCAGGCTGCGTCATGGCACCGACTCTACGGGTGCCTTATGTCCGGTGCGTGCTACTAAAGGACTATTCAGTCCGACCGGGTGGCCGGGTTCTGGCCGTTGTCCCCGGTCGTCCGTTCGGCCGTGTGCCCCGGCGCGGGTCCGGCCGCCTCGGCGGCGCGGCCGCGGGCGATGGCGTCCCGCCGGGCGCGGCAGTACCAGAGGCCGATCAGGCCGAGCAGGCCGCCGGAGAGGCAGATCCAGGGCCAGGTGCCGTGGCCGTGCGCGGAGAGGGTGCCCTGGAAGGGGAGCAGGGCGAGGAAGGCGACGAACCACAGCACCGTGCCGCCGCCGACGATGGCGACGTCGTTGGCCTCCAGCGGAGGGGGCGAGGGGTGCAGTGGCGTCTTGGGCATGGGGCCTAGGGTACGGTGCGCCGGGGCCGTTGTGGGGTGTTCGGACCCCCTGCGCGCTCTACGCGCGAAGATAGCGCGTGTGCGATCGGGAAACCATACTTAAAGATCTGCGCCCGGCCACCGTCGCCCCCGGGCCTCCCCTCCCCCTCCTCAGCTCCCCCACAGAGGACGCACGCATGCCTGTGGTCCAGCCGACCACCGAGTCGCCCGAACCCGCCGACGCCGCGCCGAAGCCCCCCACGAGCGCCGTCGACCGCTTCTTCCGGATCAGCGAGCGAGGCTCCACCCTGCCGCGCGAGATCCGCGGCGGTGTCGCCACCTTCTTCACCATGGCGTACATCCTGGTGCTGAACCCGATCATCCTGGCCAGCGGCACGGACGTCACCGGGGCCCACCTCGACAGCGCCCAGCTGGTCACCGCCACCGCCCTGACCGCGGGTCTGACCACGCTGCTGATGGGCGTCATCGGCAACGTCCCGATCGGCCTGGCCGCCGGCCTCGGCGTCAACACGATCGTGGCGCTCCAGCTGGCCCCCAAGATGACCTGGCCGGACGCCATGGGCATGGTCGTGCTGGCCGGTTTCGCGATCATGCTGCTGGTCGCCACCGGGCTGCGCGAGCGGGTCATGAACGCCGTCCCGCTCGGCCTGCGCAAGGCCATCGCGATCGGTATCGGCCTGTTCATCAGCCTGGTCGGTCTGGTCGACTCCGGCTTCGTCAGCCGCATCCCGGACGCCGCCCACACCACCGTCCCGCTCCAGCTCGGCGGCAACGGGCACCTGCTCGGCTTCCCGGTGCTGATCTTCGTGGTCGGCCTGCTGCTCACCCTGGTCCTGCTGATCCGCAAGGTGCCCGGCGCCATCCTGATCAGCATCGCGGTCTCCACCGCGCTGGCCGTGGTCATCGACAAGGTGGCCGACGTCCCGGCCGCCAAGTGGGGCCTCACCGTCCCGACCTGGCCCGGCAACCCGGTCTCCGCGCCGGACTTCGGACTGGTCGGCAAGGTCAGCCTGTTCGGCGGCTTCGAGAAGGTCGGCGTGCTGACCGGCGTGCTCTTCGTCTTCACCGTGCTGATGTCGTGCTTCTTCGACGCGATGGGCACCATCCTCGGCGTGGCCGACGAGGCTCACCTGCTGGACGCCAAGGGCGACCTGCCCGGCATCAACAAGGTCCTGATGGTCGACGGCATCGCCACCGCGGCCGGCGGCGCCACCTCGTCCTCCGCCAACACCTGCTTCGTCGAGTCCACCGCCGGCGTCGGCGAGGGCGCCCGCACCGGCTTCGCCTCGATCGTCACCGGCCTGCTCTTCGTGGTGGCGCTCTTCCTCACCCCGCTCGCCACCATGGTCCCGGCCCAGGCCGCCACCCCGGCCCTGGTCACCGTCGGCTTCCTGATCCTGGCCAACTCGATCAAGGAGATCGACTGGGCCGACTACACGATCGCGATCCCGGCCTTCGTGACCATCGTGATGATGCCGTTCACCTACAGCATCACCAACGGCATCGGCATGGGCTTCATCACCTTCTGCGTGATGCGCCTGGCCGCCGGCCGCGGCCGCGAGGTCCCCGTCCCGATGTACACGGTGGCGGCGGTGTTCGCTTTCTACTACCTGATGCCGGCCTTCGGCCTGCTCTGACGCCGCGACGTCGACCGAGCCCCGCCCTCCCCGTTCCGGGAGGGCGGGGCTCCGCCGTTCCCGGTCGTCTCCCGATCGCTTCCCGGGGCGTCTCCCGGTCGTTTCCCGCGGGCGGCCGTCCGGTCAGTGGACGCAGAACTCGTTGCCCTCGGGGTCCCGCATGACCGTCCAGGCGCCGCCGGGCTCCTCGACCTGCCGCAGGACGGTGGCGCCGAGGGCCGTGAGGCGGGCGACGGTGGCGGCGCGCTCGCCCGGGCCGGGGTGGACGTCGAGGTGCAGGCGGTTCTTGCCCTGCTTGGGCTCGGGGACGGCCTGGAACAGGACACGGCGGCCGAGGCCGGTGTCCGAGGCCGGGTCGAACGGGTCCTCGGGGTGGCGGACGGCGGCCAGGGTGCGCCAGGCCGGACGTCCGTCCAGCTCGGTGACGGCCTCCGGGCCGACCGCGCCGGCGGCGAGCAGCCGGGTGATCAGCGCGCCGTGGTCCTCCAGCGCGTACTCCAGGGCGGCGGCCCAGAAGGCGGCCTGGCGGTGCGGGTCGGCGCAGTCGATGACGAGCTTCCAGTGCAGCGGCATGTAACCGTTTCTACCGGTTACCGGGGGCCGGACAATGATCGACCGTCAGAAGTTGTCAAAAAGGCACCCGTGTAGGCGAGTTGGCGGTGGGAATACTGGCTGGACGGAGAAGGGGGAGGGGACTCGACCGATGGTGCAACAGGATCCGCCGGGGGGCGTCGAGGCACAGCTGCTGCCGGAGCTGTTCCGGACGGCGGACAAGGCCTCGCTGGACGGGCAGCGCGAGACGCTGCGCTGGTACCGCGGACTGATCGCGATGCTGGTGGTCGCGGCGCTGATCGGGTCCTTCCCGGGCCCGGACGACAAGCAGGGGTTCGACCCGTGGCCGATGCTCTCGGTGGCCGCCTTCCTGGTGGCCGGGTACTTCTGGTCCCGGCTGCGCCGCAGCAACCCGCAGGGCCGCTGGTACCAGGCCCGGGCGGCGGCCGAGTCGGTCAAGACGCTGGCCTGGAAGTACACCGTCCGGGCCCGGCCGTTCGACGGCCCGGCCGAGTCCGCGGACGTCGACCGCGGCTACCTGCTCCAGGTCGAGGACGTGCTGCGGGCCTTCGAGGACCCGGAGATCGTGCCGCCCGGCAGCGTCGCCGAGATCACCCCGGAGATGCGCCGGCAGCGCGCCGAGAGCCTGACCGCCCGGCGCACCCTCTACCTGCGCACCCGGGTCGAGGGCCAGCGCACCTGGTACCGCTCCCGGGCCGAGGCCTGCGACTCGCAGGCGGTCTCCTGGGGGCTCGGCATCGCGGTGCTGATCATCGTCGGCGCGGCGGCGGCCGTCGCCCAGGCCACCGGCGCGCTGCAGGTGCACCTCTTCGGCGCCACCTCGGCCGCGGCCGCGGCGATCATCGCCTGGACGCAGCTCAAGCAGCTCGGCCCGCTGGCCGCCGCCTACCAGCTGGCCGCGCGCGAGCTGGAGAACGTCGGCAACCAGCTGTCCGACCTCGACCTCCGGGCGCCGGACGCCGAGGCGCGCTGGGCCCGGCTGGCCGCCGAGGCCGAGGACGCCGTCTCCCGGGAGCACACCACCTGGCGGGCCCGCCGGGCGTTCCCGCGCTGAGCCGGGCCGGGCGCGGGGGCGGTCTGGGCGGGGGCGGGCGCGGGCCGGGCGGGGAAGGGTATGCGACCGGAGCGGGGACTTGGGGAGATCCGGCGAAACGCGGGGCACAGGTGTGCGGGGTGCGTGAGAGTAGAGCGCTCAGGTACGGACCGTAATCATTACGTGTCCATGCCGTGGTTTCATCGCCTGCGCGCGACCCCAGTTCCCGCCGGAGGCCCTCCTTGCGCATTCTCCTGATCGCCAGCGCGTTCAACAGCCTGACCCAGCGCGTCCACACCGCCCTGCGCGGGCGCGGCCACCGGGTCGCCGTCCAACTCGCCCTGGGTGACGAACAGATGAGGGCGGCGGTGGCCCGTACCGACCCCGAGCTGATCGTCTGCCCGATGCTCACCAGGGCCGTCCCGCAGGACATCTGGTCCACCCGGACCGTCCTGATCGTGCACCCGGGCCCCAAGGGCGACCGCGGCCCCTCCTCGCTCGACCGGGCGATCACCGAGGGGGCGCGGCACTGGGGCGTCACCGTGCTGCAGGCCGTCGAGGAGATGGACGCCGGTGACATCTGGGCGTCCGTCGACTTCCCCGTCCCCGCCTGCGGCAAGAGCGAGTTGTACCGCGGCGAGCTCGCCGACGCGGCCGTCGAGGCCGTCCTGCTGGCCGTCCAGCGGTACGAGGGCGGGCTGTTCACCCCCGAACCGCTGGACTACGCCCGGCCGGACGTGCACGGCCGCCCGCGCCCCTTCCTGCGCCAGGAGGAACGCCGGATCGACTGGGAGCGGGACGACACCGCCACCGTGCTGCGCAAGCTGCGCGCCGCCGACTCCCAGCCCGGCGTGCTGGACGAGCTGTACGGCCGGGAGTTCTTCCTGCACGGCGGCCACCCCGAGGACGAGCTGCGCGGCCCGGTGCCCGGCGCCGTGCTGGCCACCCGGGACGGCGCGATCTGCCGGGCCACCGTGGACGGCGCGGTCTGGATACCGCAGCTGCGCCCGCGCCGCACCCCCGGCGGGCCGGCCACCTTCAAGCTGCCGGCCGCCACCGTGCTCGCCGACGAGCTGTACCGGGTCCGCGAGGTGCCGGTGAGCCCGGAGCGGGCGAGCGGCCGGGACACCTGGTCGGAGCTGCGCTACCGCGAGGAGGGCGAGGTCGGCTTCCTCGAATTCGCCTACGCGGGCGGGGCGATGAGCACCGAGCAGTGCCGCCGGCTGCTCGCCGCCTACCGGGAGGCGGCCGACCGGCCGACCTCGGTGCTGGTGCTCGGCGCCCCGCGGGACTTCTACTCCAACGGGATCCAGCTCAACGTCATCGAGGGCGCGGCCTTCCCGGCGCTGGAGTCCTGGGAGAACATCAACGCGATGGACGACTTCGTCGAGGCGGTGCTGACCACGACGGACAAGGTGACGGTGGCGGCGCTGGCCGGGAACGCGGCGGCCGGCGGGCTGATGGCGGCGCTCGCCGCCGACGAGGTGTGGTGCCGGGAGTCGGCGGTGCTCAACCCGCACTACCGGCTGATGGGCCTGCACGGCTCCGAGTACTGGACGTACACCCTGCCCCGCCGGGTCGGCGCCGAGCAGGCCGGGCGGCTCACCGCCGAGGCGCTGCCGGTCGGCGCCGACCACGCCCGCCGGATCGGCCTGGTGGACCGTACGGCCGGCGGGGACGCGGCCGGGTTCCGCCGCTGGGTGGCGCGGGAGGCGGCCCGGATCGCCGCCTCGCCGGACCTCACCGGGCGGCTGGTGGACAAGAAGCGCCGCCGCGCGGTCGACGAGGAGGCCAAGCCGCTGGCCGAGTACCGGGCGGAGGAACTGCGCCGGATGCACGCCAACTTCTACCGGGCGGGCGAGCCGTACCACGCGCTGCGGCGGGACTTCGTGCACAAGGTCTGCCCGGTGGCCACGCCGGAGCACGTGGCGGAGCTGCTCGGGCGGCCCGAACAGCCCTGACGGGCGGCGCGGGCGGAGGCCGGGAGCGGAAATCGGGAGCGGAAATCGGGAGCGGAAATCGGGAGCGGAGACCCGGAGCGGCGGGCTGTCCTGGCCACCCGGGGTGCGCGCGGCCTCCGCGGCCCACGCGGCCCGGGGGGCACGCGGGGGCCGCGCGGGCAGCGGGGCGGCCGGACCGGCCAGCAGGGGCCGGGAGTCGGGTCGGCTCGGCGAGACCGCGAAGGCCAGCGAGCCGAAGAAGACGTAGCAGCCCAACCCGACCCCGAGCGGGAAGAGGAACTGGAGTGCCATCACACCGCCCGCGGTGGAGCGCGAGAAGTCCAGCTGGACGGAGAGCGCCGCCATGCCGGTGTAGTGCATCGCGCAGACCGCCACGCCCATCACCGGTGCCGCCGCCAGCACGGCGAGGGTGCCCCGGATGTTCAGCGCGGCCCAGAGCGCGGCCGTGGCCGCGACCACCGCGATGGCGACCGAGGCCGCCACGGTGAGCCGGTCGTAGCCGAGCCGGCCGGGCAGCACCATCGCGGCCATGCCCAGGTAGTGCATCGCGGCGACCCCGAGGCCGGTGGTCAGCCCGCCGACCAGCAGCGCCAGGACGCGGCGCCGCCAGTACCCGACGGTGAAGAGCCCGACGCCGACCACGGCGACGGCGACCAGCAGGCTGAGCACGGTCACCCCGGGCCGGTAGCCGATCTCGACGCCGGTCACGGAGAAGCCGAGCATCGCGATGAAGTGCATGGACCAGATCCCGGCCCCGAGCGAGGTCGAGGCGAACAGCAGCCAGACGGCCCGGGTGCGGCCCCGGGAGACGAGTGCCTAGCGGGCGCTGCGCAGGGCGACGAAGGCGCCGACGCAGGCGACGAAGTACGAGACCGCCGGGGTCACCCAGCCGTGGTCGGCATGGTGGATCTCACCCAATAGAGCTCCCTGGACGAGGGTTGAGGGCACCGGGCGGGGGCGGACGCGGCTGGCCGGGGGAGGCGCGCGGCAACGGGCACCGGAGCGGGGGCGTGCTCCCGCGAGGGAGGGGTCCTGACATGTGGTGCCCCTGACAAACGGGGAGCGTAGTCACTGCCCGGCAGTCGCACAATGTTCGCGCTTTTCGTGAAGTCCCAGGTCAGGATGGGCCTTTACGCGGCCTGCATGATCCCGGCACCAACCCCTGACACCGCCTGCGCACCGTCTCCGGGCGACCGGAGGCGACCGGAGACGGCCGTCGCGCGCCTTCGGTGCTCACTCCAGCGGGGCTAGCCCGAACGGGTGGCCGGCCGGGTCGACCAGCACCCGCAGGGTGCGTCCGTGCTGGTAGGAGGGCTCGGTGGCGCCGAGCGCGAGGGCCTTCGCGGTGGCCTCTTCCAGGTCGTCGACGTAGAAGTCGAGGTGGAAGTGCTTGCTGCCGTCCGGTTCCGTCCACGGCTCCGGCCGGTACCCGCTCACCCGCCCGAAGCCCAGCGGGCTGCCGCCCTCGGGGTTGTCCAGGATCGCGAAGTGCTCGTCCGCGTGCCTGGTCTCCCACCCCAGCAGCTCGCCGTAGAACGAGGCCAGCGCGACCGGGTCGGCGCAGTCGATGGTGACCATGGCGAGCCGGGCGAAGCCGGTGTCGCCGGGCCCGGTCTGCGTGGACCGCTCGGACGGCTGCGGCTGCTCGGGCCGCTGTTCGGGCCGCTGGGACCGCTCGGACTGCTCGGTGGCGAGGTCGGACATGGCAGGTCGGCCCTTCTGGGAGAGAGCTGAGGCCCATGACCAATATGGCACCGGGGTGACCCTCCGGCACGGTGGCGGATCCCATTTTCCTTAGCGAGAGTAATGACATAGACTAAAGGAATGCCCGAGATGTCCGAGCAGGACCTCGCAGCGATCAGTCAGCTGCGATCGTCCACGATGCGCCTCTCCCGACGACTCAAACACCAGCGGGTGGAGGAGTCGCTGAGTCCCACCGAGATGGGAGTGCTGGGCACCCTCGCCCGGTGCGGAAAGGCGACGCCGGGTGAGCTCGCCCGGAAGGAGCACGTGCAGCCGCCTTCGATGACCAGGATCGTCGCGATGCTGGAGGAGAAGGGGCTGGTGCGGCGCGAACCGCACCCCGAGGACCGCCGCCAGGTGGTCGTCAGCAGCACCGAGCAGGCCGAGACGATCCTCGCGGAGAGCCGTCGACGCCGGAACGTCTGGCTCGCCGAGCTCGCCCAGGGGCTCGACGAGGAGGAGTGGGCCGTCCTCAGGGAGGCCGCGCCCGTGCTCTACAAGCTCGCCCACCTGTAACTCGTACACCTCCAGGCACACCGACCCCGGCCGGCCGCCGGGAGAACAAGGAGCCCGCATCACCGCAGGACCGACCACCGACACCAGGAGCGCGACGGCCACCGCCATGGCCGTCGCGCCACGAGGGGAGACCAACGTGACACCGCCGGCCGCAGCCAGCGCCGCCGCCATCCGCACCGACGACCCGACCACCGACCCCGCCGCGGCAGGCGCCGCGGCCGCCGACGCCCAGGCCCCCGCCCCCACGGGACTGCCCGGCAGCGGCGACGACGACCCCGACGAACGCACCGCGGCGCACTCCGCCGCTCAGCGCCGCGCCCACGCGGCCTCCCGCCCGTCGCCCGCCACCGCCCTTCCCGCGACGGGCTCCGCCCGGTCGCTCCCGTCGCCGACCGGCGCCCGCTTCACCAGGCCCGGGGGGATGTTCTCCTCCCTGCGCGTTCGCAACTACCGCTACTACTTCGCCGGCCAGGTGGTGTCCAACACCGGCACCTGGATGCAGCGCATCGCCCAGGACTGGCTGGTGCTGAGCCTCACCGGCAGCCCGCTCGCGGTCGGCATCACCACCGCCATGCAGTTCCTGCCGATGCTGCTGTTCGGCCTGTTCGGCGGCGTGCTCGCCGACCGGATGCCCAAGCGCCGGCTGCTGATCTACACCCAGGGCGCGATGGGCCTGCTGGCCGCCGGCCTCGCGGTGCTGACCGTCGGCGGCGTGGTGACGCCGTACTACGTGTACGTCTTCGCGCTGCTGCTCGGCCTGGTCACCGTGGTGGACAACCCGACCCGGCAGGCCTTCGTCTCCGAGATGGTCGGACCCAAGGACCTCGCCAACGCCGTCAGCCTGAACGCCGCCAACTTCCAGACCGCCCGGCTGGTCGGCCCCGCCGTCGCGGGCCTGCTGATCGCCGCGGTCGGCAGCGGCTGGGCGTTCGCCGTCAACGCGCTGTCCTTCGCCGCCGTGATCGGCGGGCTGCTCGCGATGCGGGAGGGCGAACTGCGCCCGACCGAGCCGATCGCCCGCGAGAAGGGGCAGCTGCGCGAGGGGCTGCGGTACGTCAAGGAGCGGCCCGAGCTGCTCTGGCCGATGGTGCTGGCCGGGTTCATCGGCACCTTCGGCTTCAACTTCCCGACGCTGCTCGCCGGCTTCGCGTACGACACCTTCGAGGTCGGCGCCGGCCAGTACGGGCTGCTGAACACCGCGATGGCGATCGGCTCGCTGACCGGTGCGCTGCTCGCCGCCCGCCGGGGCGCGCCGCGGCTGCGCCGGCTGGTCGGCGCGGCGCTGGCCTTCGGCACGCTGGAGGTGGTCGCCGCGTTCGCGCCCGACTACTGGACCTTCGCGCTGCTGCTGATGCTGATCGGGGTCTTCGGCCTGAGCTTCAACACCTCGGTCAACTCCGCGCTGCAGCTGGCCACCGACCCCGAGATGCGCGGCCGGGTGATGGGCCTGCTGGTGCTGGTCTTCACCGGCGGCACCCCGATCGGCGCCCCGATCGTCGGCTGGGTGACCGCCTCGTACGGGCCCCGGCTCGGCCTGCTGGCCTGCGGGCTGGTGTCCGCGGCGGCGGCCGGCGCGGTCGGCCTGGTGCTGGCCCGCAGCGCGGACCTGCGGGTGCGGTTCGACCTGCACCCGGGCCGCGGCGGCCGGGTGGTGGCCTTCGTGCCGCGGACCGCTGCGGCGGGCAAGTCGGAGCTGGCCACGGCCTGCTGACGGCGCGTCAGGCCCCCGGGGCGTCCCGGGGCCTGCGGCGGTTCAGACCCGCATGGCGAGGACCTGGCCCGGCCAGAGGCCGCTCGGCTGCTCGACCTCGAATCCCTCGGTCTCGGTGAAGCCGAGCGCCCGGTACCGGGCGACCAGCTCGCGGTCGGCGCCGGCGTAGCAGTCCACCCGGAGCAGGCCGATGCCGCGCCGCCGGGCCTCCTCCACCGCGTCGGCGATCAGCGCGGCGCCGAGGCCCGAGCCCTTGCGGCTGCGGTCGGTGACCAGGAGGCGGACGTACAGCTCGCGCTCGTCCACGGCGGGGATCCACCGGCCGCGGTCCTCGTTGAGCACGCAGCAGCCGACCGTACGGCCGTCGTCGTCCACGGCGAGGCGGATCAGGAACGGCTCGGCGGTGTACGAGGTGGCCTGGTCGACCCGGGCCGGGACGGTGCTGAAGGGCTGGTCCCCCCACTGGCCGGTGCGGCCCCGGGCCGCCAGCCAGGAGACGGCGCCGTCGAGCAGGGACAGGATGTCGGGGACGTCTTCGGGGCCCCCGTTGCGGATCTTCATGAAGGAACGTTCTATCCCAAACGCCGGGGCGCGGGAAGATGGACCCATGAGGCTGTTCGTCGCCGTGCTGCCGCCGGTCGAGGCGTTGCAGGGGCTCTCCGACGCGGCCGCCCCGCTGCGGGAGCTGCCCGGGGCGGAGCGGCTGCGCTGGACCGGCGCCGAGGGCCGGCACCTGACCCTCGCCTTCCTGGGCGAGGTGGCGGCCGAACGGCTGCCCGAGCTGGAGGCGGGTCTGGCCGCCGTCGCCGAGGTCCACGCGGTGCACCGGCTGCGGATCGCGGGCGCGGGGCGGTTCGGCGACCGGGTGCTCTGGGCCGGCGTCGACGGCCAGGTCTGGGCGCTGCGCCGGCTGGCCGAGGCCGTCACCGCGGCCACCGCCGAGGTGACCGGGGCGACCGACGACTACGCCTTCCACCCGCACCTCACCCTCGCCCGGGCCGGCTCCTCGCGCGGCCACCGGCGGGCCGTGCAGCGGGTCGCGGCGGCCGAGCTGGACGGCCTGGTGGCGGCGCTGGCCGACTACCGGGGGCCGGAGTGGGAGGCCGCCGAGCTGCACCTGATGCGCAGCGACCCGGGCGGCGGCTCCGCCCGCTACGAGTCGCTGCGCGCCTGGCCGCTGGCGGACTGGAGCTGAGGCCCCGGGGCCGGGACGGGGGTCGGGGCGGGGGTCGGGGCGGGGCCGGGGCGGGGGCCGAGGGTCAGGGTCCGGGAGGAGTCCCGGGTGAGCCGGAGGTACGCTCGTTGACCGTGGATCCCAAGACTCGTATGCGCATCGTCTCCGGCACCCTGGTGCTGATGCTGGTCGTCGTGCTGATCAGCTCACTGGTCGGCCGCTAGCCGAAGGGGCGCCCCGGCCCCGGCCCCGGCCCTGGTCCCGGCCCGGCCCCGGCCCCGGAACGGCGAGAGGGCCACCGCCCGTCGGCGGTGGCCCTCGGCCGTGTCCTCGGGGGACGGGGTCAGAGCTGCTCGACCACGTAGTCGACGCAGTGGGTGAGCGCCTCGACGTCCGCCGGGTCGATCGCCGGGAACATCGCGATGCGCAGCTGGTTGCGGCCCAGCTTGCGGTACGGCTCGGTGTCCACGATGCCGTTGGCACGCAGTGCCTTGGCGACCGCGGCGGCGTCCACCGACTCGTCGAAGTCGATGGTGCCGACCACCTGGGAGCGCTCGGCCGGGTTCGCCACGAAGGGGGTGGCGAAGGAGGACTTCTCGGCCCAGGAGTACAGCCGGGACGAGGAGTCCGCGGTGCGGGCCACCGCCCAGTCCAGCCCGCCGTTGCCGTTCAGCCACTCCAGCTGGTCGGCCAGCAGGAACAGGGTGGAGAGCGACGGGGTGTTGTACGTCTGGTCCTTCGACGAGTTGTCGATGGCCGTCGGCAGCGAGAAGAACGGCGGGATGTAGCGGCCGGAGCCGGCGATCTCGGCGGCGCGCTCCAGGGCGGCCGGGGAGAAGGTGGCCAGCCACAGGCCGCCCTCGGAGGCGAAGGACTTCTGCGGGGCGAAGTAGTAGACGTCCGTCTCGGTGATGTCCACCGGCAGGCCGCCGGCGCCCGAGGTGGCGTCGACGAGCACCAGCGAGCCCTCGTCCGCGCCGGCCGGGCGCCCGATCGGCATCGCGACGCCGGTCGAGGTCTCGTTGTGGGTGAGCCCGTAGACGTCCACGCCGGCCTCGGCGACCGGCAGCGGGTGGGTGCCCGGGGCGGTCTTGATCACGGTCGGCTCGGCGAGCCACGGCGCGGCCTTGACCGAGGAGGCGAACTTCGAGGAGAACTCGCCGAAGTCCAGGTGCTGGGACTTCTCCCGCACCAGGCCGAAGGCGGCGATGTCCCAGAAGGCGGTGGAGCCGCCGTTGCCGAGGACGACCTGGTAGCCGTCCGGCAGCGAGAACAGGCTGCTCACGCCCTCGCGCACGCGCTTGACCAGGTCCTTGATCGGGGCCTGGCGGTGCGAGGTGCCGAGCAGGGAGGTCTGGGTGGCGGCGAGGGCACTCAGGGCCTCGGGGCGCACCTTGGACGGTCCGCAGCCGAAACGGCCGTCTGCGGGCTTGATGTCAGCGGGGATCTGGATCTGAGCCACGCGCGCAGCCTACCGGCCGGAGGGTTCGGCGGGGTACGGCCGTCCGCCCGCTGAGACTGTGATCACCGCCGCTCGGCCGCCGGCCGCGGGAGCGCGACAGCGGGCCCGGCCGGAGCCGGACCCGCTGCTCAGAGGTACTGTCCGGACGCTCGTCCGGTATCCCCGGGAGGGGGTCAGCGGGCGATGGCGTCCCAGCCCTCGATCTCCTCGGGGCGGCGCGGGCCGGGGCCGATGTAGCGCGCGGAGGGGCGCACGAGCCGGCCCGTGCGCTTCTGCTCCAGGATGTGCGCCGACCAGCCGGCGGTGCGGGCGCAGGTGAACATCGAGGTGAACATGTGCGCCGGGACCTCGGCGAAGTCCAGCATGATGGCGGCCCAGAACTCGACGTTGGTGGCCAGCACGCGGTCGGGGCGGCGGTTGTGCAGCTCCTCCAGCGCGGCCTTCTCCAGCGCCTCGGCGACCTCGAAGCGCGGCGCGCCGAGCTCCTTGGCGGTGCGGCGCAGCACCCGGGCGCGCGGGTCCTCGGCGCGGTAGACGCGGTGGCCGAAGCCCATCAGCCGCTCGCCCTTGTCCAGGGCGTTCTTGACCCAGGCGGTCGCGTCGCCGGTGCGCTCGATCTCCTCGATCATGCCGAGCACGCGCGACGGCGCGCCGCCGTGCAGCGGGCCGGACATCGCGCCGACCGCGCCGGAGAGGGCGGCCGCGACGTCGGCGCCGGTGGAGGCGATGACCCGGGCGGTGAAGGTGGAGGCGTTCATGCCGTGCTCGGCGGCCGAGGTCCAGTAGGCGTCGACGGCCTTGACGTGCTTCGGGTCCGGCTCGCCGCGCCAGCGGATCATGAACCGCTCGACGACCGTCTCGGCCTTGTCGATCTCGCTCTGCGGGACCATCGGCAGGCCCTGGCCGCGGGCCGACTGGGCGACGTAGGACAGGGCCATCACGGCGGCGCGGGCGAGGTCGTCGCGGGCCTGCTCGGCGTCGATGTCCAGCAACGGCTTGAGGCCCCAGACCGGGGCGAGCATGGCGAGTGCGGACTGCACGTCGACGCGGATGTCGCCGGAGTGCACCGGGATCGGGAACGGCTCGGCGGCCGGCAGGCCGGGGTTGAACTTGCCGTCCACCAGCAGGCCCCAGACGTGGCCGAAGGAGACGTTGCCCACCAGGTCGTCGATGTCGACACCGCGGTACCGCAGGGCGCCGCCTTCACGGTCGGGTTCGGCGATCTCACTCTCGAACGCGACGACTCCCTCAAGCCCGGGTACGAAATCGGACATGCGACGGCTCCTTCAAGTTCTGCGATCGGCGCTCCGCCGTGGTGGGGCGGCGCGCCAGTGACCGAATGGTGTTTGGCACTCGGTGCCAGGGTGACAGGCACGGGGTGCATTGCGCCATACACCACCGTGGTGATGTTTCCCGCGGACCCGCCCGACCCTCCGGACGGAGGGGCCGGTCGCGCCCGGGGAGGCCCTGGGCCCCTGGAATTCCCAGGAGCCAAACGCCCGGTTCCGGACAATTCCCCGCAGGACGGGCGGCCAATCGGTGGCGGGTCACCTTGTCTCCCACCGAGGTTTGTCCGGAGGTAGCGGTGCCCGCTGCTTGTCGTACGGGATGATGTTGGCGTGCAGACCCCGGATCGCGCCCAGTCGACGCCCCCGCGCCCCGCCAACCGGACCCTGGCCGACGAGGCCCGCCCCGGCCCGGACCTCACCGTGATGCGCAAGCACTACAGCCACGAGGGCCTGGTCGAGGAGCAGCTCGCGCCCGAGCCGATCGGCCAGTTCACCCGCTGGTTCCACGAGGCGGACGACGCCGGGGTGGTGGAGCCCAACGCCATGGTGCTCTCCACCGCCGACGCCGACGGACGGCCCAGCTCGCGCACCGTCCTGCTCAAGGGCTACGACCGGCGCGGCTTCGTGTTCTTCACCAACTACGGCTCCCGCAAGGGCTCCGAGCTGGCCGCCAACCCGTACGCGGGCCTGCTGTTCCCGTGGATCGCGCTGGCCCGCCAGGTGATCGTCCAGGGCCGGGTGGAGAAGGTCGGCCGGGACGAGACCGCCGCCTACTTCCGCACCCGCCCGCACGGCTCCCAGCTGGGCGCCTGGGCCAGCGAGCAGTCCAGCCCGGTCGGCGGCCGGGAGGTCCTCGAACAGCGCTACGCCGAGCTGGAGCGGCGCTACCCGGAGGGCGAGGGCGTGCCCGTCCCGCCGTTCTGGGGCGGGTACCGGGTGGTCCCGCAGAGCGTCGAGTTCTGGCAGGGCCGGGAGAACCGGCTCCACGACCGGCTCCGCTACGTCGCCGACCCGTCCAGCCCGACGGGGTGGCGGGTGGAGCGGCTCTGCCCGTGATCCGTTCGGCCCACAGGCTCCGCGCGGCGCTCGCGCGGAGCTGATGGACCGTCACCCTCCGGTGTAGGATGCCCGTCGCGGACCTGCGCCGATGCACTTCCGGCGGGCATCCCGCTGTGCCGACACGATCGAGTGAGGGACTGATGAGCGTCACCGGTGCGGAAACCGCCGCTGGACTCGGCTCTGACCTGGTCGACGTCACCGCCCTGCCGCTCGACGAACTCGACGCCCTGCCCGACACCGTCCTCGGCGACCTGCTGCGCCGGGTGGTCGCGGACGCCCTGACCCCCGGCGCGGAACCGCTCGCCGCCTTCCAGTCGGCGCTCGACCGGTAGGGCCGTCCGCGAACCCGGCCGGTAGGGCCGGTCCCCGAACCCCCGCCGGCGCCGTCGGCGCGCCCCGCGATCCCGTCCGCGCGCCCCCGGGCGCCGGAGCGCCCCGCGCTGCCCGAGTGCGCCTGACCACCGGCTAAACCGCCCAGGGCGCCGAATCCGCCAACTCGCCAGCGGGGCCGGGGGAGTTCGCGACATGCTGGGGTATGAAACCAGCGCCGTCGCGGACCGTCGGGCACGGGGGGAAACAGGTGGTGGAGCAGGAACAGCAAAGGCCGTACTTCTTCTTCAGCTACGCGCGTCGGGACTTCGAGGCCGAGGACGCCTTCGTCAACCAGTTCTTCAACGACCTGCGCGACGAACTCGGCCGCCTGCTCGGCGCGGCCGCCCGCGCCGAGGAACTCGCCTTCCGCGACACCGAGCAGCTGCGCCTCGGCGACGACTGGGCCGAGCGGCTGGCGACGATGCTGGGCCGCAGCCGGACCATGATCGCGCTCTACTCCCCGGCCTACTTCGCCAGCCTCTACTGCGGCAAGGAGTGGACCGCCTTCCGCGGCCGGGTGCGGCGCCACCACGAGGACACCGGGGAGCTCGTCCCGGCGCTGATCCCGGTGCTCTGGGAGCCCGTCGGGTCGGGGGAGCTCGCCGCCGAGGTCACCAAGGTCCAGTGGGTCCAGCCGGACATGGGCGACGCCTACGCCCGCCACGGCCTGCGGGCCCTGCTGCGCACCGCGCAGAGCGGGGCGTACGAGCAGGTCGTCCGGGTGGTCGCGGAGCGGGTCCGGGACGCGGCCGCGCGACGGCTCGGCGAGCTGCCCGAGTTCGACCTGGGGGCGGTGCGCGGCTACTTCCCGCCCCCGGCGACGCCGGAGCCCGCGCCCAGCCCCGGGATGGTGCGGCTGTTCATCGCGGCCGGCAGCGCCTCCGAGGCCCTCGCCGCGGGCGCCGTCGAGGGCGGCTCGTACACGGGCGGCTGGTACGGGGCCAAGCCCTGGCACTGGGCGCCCTACTACCCGCCCACCCGGCCGTCCCTGGCGGCGCGCGCCCAGCAGGTGATCACCGCGGCCGGGCACACCACCACGCTGGAGGAGATCGGCCCGGGCCTCGGCGAGAAGCTCGACCAGGCCCGGGAGGACAGCCAGGTCAGCGTGCTCCTGATCGACCCGTGGGTGGCCGGCAGCGGCCGCTACCGGGCCGCGCTGAGCGAGTACGACGACCAGAACCACCCGGTCACCGGCGTGGTGGTCCCGATCGGCCGCAACGACCCGGACGGGGAGCGCGAAGCGCCGTGGACCGGCGTGCGCGGAGTGCTCCGCCGGAACTGGTTGCGCCGGAGCGACCTGGAGCACTTGTTCAGGGTGCGCGTGAACCAGGAGAGCTTCGACAGTGACCTCACCATCATGGTGACGGTCGCTCAGAACAAGCTCATGGACGACAACCTCGATTGGGGAGACGATGGCGCGGACGCCTTCGGCTTCGGCTCCGGGGACGACACCTTCGGCTTCGGCGACGGCCCGGACATGCCCGGGCTGACCATCCCGGCCGGACCGCCCGGCCCACCCGGTCCGCGCGGTCCTCGCGGTCCGCGCCAGGGCCCGCCGTCCGCGCGGCACCATTCCGATCCGGCTCCGAAGGAACTCCCCGGCCAGCGCCGGGGCCAGGACGACGCTGTCCCGCTGAGGGGAGACCAGGACGATGACCACTGAACCCGGCGCAGAGCTGGAGCGCGGCGGACCGGGATCGGTCGTCACGTTCTACTCCTTCAAGGGCGGCACCGGCCGCACCATGGCGCTCGCCAACGTCGGCTGGATCCTCGCCAGCCGCGGCCTGCGCGTCCTGGTCGTCGACTGGGACCTGGAGGCGCCCGGCCTCCACCGCTACTACCACCCGCTGCTGGTCGACCCGGAACTGCACTCCACCGACGGCCTGATCGACCTGCTGCGCTCCTACGTCAGGCAGGCGCTGCCCTCCGCCGCCGGGCCGGTCGGACTCTCCCCGGCCGCCTGGCTGGACGAGCCCGGGCGGCTGGACGCCTACGTCTGCGGCCTCGCCCTCGACCTGCCGCCCGGCGGCCGGCTCGACTTCCTGCCCGCCGGCCGGCAGAACGCCGCCTACGCCGCCGCCGTCACCAGCTTCAACTGGCGCAGCTTCTACCACGGCCGGGACATCCGCGGCGGTGAGTTCCTGCGCGAGCTGCGCGACCGCTGGGCCCACGGCTACGACTACGTGCTCATCGACAGCCGCACCGGCGTCAGCGACACCTCCGGCATCTGCACCGTCCTGATGCCCGACACCGTGGTGGACTGCTTCACCTTCAGTGCCCAGAACATCCGCGGCGGCGTCGACGCGGCCCGCGCCATCGCCGAGGCCGAGGAGCGGGCGATCCGGGTCCTGCCGGTGCCGATGCGGGTCGAGGACGCCGAGCAGGAGCGCCTGGAGGCCGGCCGCGACTACGCCCGGGAGGCCTTCGCCCCCTACCTCGGCCGCTGGCTGGCCGGCGACCGCCGGGCCGGCTACTGGGCCGACGTCGAGGTGCCGTACAAGCCCTTCTACGCCTACGAGGAGGTGCCCGCCACCGTCGCCGACCGGCCCCAGGAGGCCCGCAGCCTGCTCAACGCCTTCGAGCGGCTGGCCGGTTGGATCACCGACGGCCGGGTCAGCACCCTGCGTCCGCTCACCGCCGAGACCCGCCGCCGGCTCTACGGCGCCTACCTGCGCTCCGCCCGCGCGGTGCCGCGCCAGGTGTTCGTCAGCTACGCCCCCGAGGACCGGATGTGGGCCGAGTGGGCCGCCGGGACGCTCACCCGCTTCGGCTACCAGACCTCCCTGCACAGCGCCGCCGAGCCGTACACCGGAACCCGGCCGCCGGAGGTCGCCGGGCCGATCGAAGGCCAGGGCCGGCTGCTCGCGCTGCTCTCGCCCGAGTACACCGCGCTGCCCCGCGCGGCCGAGGTCTGGCAGCTCCTCCAGGGCCGCGAACTCGCCTCCGGATCACCGGCGTTGGTCGCCTTCCGGCTCCAGGACTCGGACGAGCCGGCGCCCCGCCCGTTCGCCGGGCCGCCGGTGCCCGACCTGGTCCGCTCCTCCGCGGTCGGCGCCGAGTCCCAGCTCTACGCCGAACTCGGCCCGCCGCCCGGCAGCAACCGCCAACTCGACACCGACAGCGGAGAGTTCGCCGCCCCCGCGCGGTTCCCCGGCACCGCCCCGCAGGTCCAGGAGGCGCCCTCGCGCAACGCCGCCTTCATCGGCCGCGGCAAGCTGCTCGAACTGCTCCGCAACCGCTTCACCGGCGGGCCCGCCGCCGTGCTCAGCCAGGTGCTCTACGGCTTCGGCGGCGCCGGCAAGTCCCAGATCGCCGCCGAGTACGCGCACCGCTTCAAGGCCGCCTACGACGTGGTCTGGTGGGTGCCCGCCGAGGAACCCGCCAACATCCCGCAGAAGCTCGCCGAACTCGCGCCCCGGCTCGGCGTGCCCACCAGCGACGACGTCGCGCACACCGCCGCCGCCGTGCTCGACGCGCTGCGCCGCGGCCAGCCGTACCGCCGGTGGCTGCTCGTCTTCGACAACGCCGGCACCCCCGAGGAACTCGCCCCCTGGCAGCCGGCCGGCTCCTCCGGCGGGCACGTGCTGATCACCTCCCGCAACCAGGGCTGGGCCCGGCACGCCGGCCTGGTGGAGGTCGACGTCTTCCTCCGCGAGGAGAGCGTCCGGCTGCTGCGCCGCTTCAACGGCGGCCTCTCCTCGGAGGACGCCGACCAGGTCGCCCAGCGCCTCGGCGACCTGCCGCTCGCCGTCGGCCAGGCCGCGGTCTGGCTCCAGGAGACGTCGATGCCGATCGCCACCTACCTCGAACTGCTCGACGAAGAGCTCACCGAGATGCTGGAGCGCACCCGGCTGCGCGCCGCCGACTACCCGCACTCGGCCGCCGCGACCTGGCGCATCTCGGTCGAGGAACTGCGCCGGATGAACGCCCCGGCGGCCCAGATCCTGGAGATCTGCGCCTTCTTCGGCCCGGACGCCATCCCGATGCGGCTGCTCTACAGCCGGGCCGTCACCCGCGCCCTGCGGCTGCCCCCGCGCGCCCCCCGCGACAAGCTCGCGATCGGCGAATTCCTGCGCGCCATCAACCGGTTCGGACTCGCCCGTACCGACCAGGGCAGTGAGACCATCACCGTGCACCGGCTGGTCCAGGCGGTGCTGCGGGACCAGGTCGAGGAGGAGCGGCGGGCCGAACTGCGCGGCGTCGTCCACGCGGCGCTCGCCACCGCCAACCCCGGCGACCCGGACGTGCCCGCGAACTGGGCCGAGTACGCCGAACTCCTGCCCCACCTCTGGCCGTCGGGGGCGCTCGACAGCGCCGACGAGGACGTCCGGCAGTGGATCATCGACTCGGTCCGCTACCAGTGGAAGCGCAGCCTGCACGAGTCCGGCCGGGAACTGGCTGAGCGGACCCTGGAGCACTGGCGCCAGGACGGCTACGGCGGGCCCGACTTCGACATCGACAACGACGCCCAGACGCTCATGCTGCGCACCCAGCTGAGCAACATCCGCCGCTCCCAGGGCGCCCTCCAGGAGGCGTACGAGATGGACCGGGACATCCTGGAGCGCTTCACCGCGACCCTGGGCCCGGAGCACTCCCACACCCTCGCCGTCGCCAACAGCCTCGGCGCCGACCTGCGCTTCCTCGGCCGCTACGACGAGGCCCGGGCGCTCGACCGCCGCACCCTGGACGCCGCCCGGCGCACCCTCGGCCCGGACCACCCGCGCACCCTGATGATCACCAACAACCTCGCCGTCTCCGACTACCTGGCCGGCGACCGCCGGGCCGCCCTGGAACGGCACCGCAGCAACTACCTCCAGCAGCGCGACGCGCTCGGCGCGCACAGCCTCTACGCGCTCTCCTCGGCCTCCAACTACGCCCGCGACCTGCGCGAGACCGGACGGCTGCGGGAAGCCCTGGACCTCCTGGAGGAGACCGTCCGGATCTACCAGCAGACCATCGGCGACAGCCACACCGACACCCTGCGCGCCCGCAAGAACCTGGCCGTGGCGCTGCGCCGGGCCGGCCGGTACCACGAGGCCCTGGAGATCGACGAGGACATCTACCAGCGCTACCTGGACATCAACGGCGCCGAGCACCCCGACACCCTGGCCGCCGCCACCAACCTGGCCAGCGACCTCAACGCCCTCGGCGACACCGGGCGGGCGATCCCGCTCGCCGAACGGGCGCTGGCGCGCTACCGCGACTACCTGGGTGAGAACCACCCGGTGACGCTGGCCGGCGCCAACAACCTCTCGGTGTACCTGCGGCTGGCGGGGCGCGCGACGGAGGCGCGCGAGCTGTCCGGCCGTACGCTGGCGCAGTTCCGCACCGTCCTCGGCGCGCACCACCTCTACATCCCGATCGCGATGATGAACCACGCCAACGACCTGTCGCTGGCCGGGGAGCTCCAGGCCGCGCTCGACCTGGAACTGGAGGCCGCGCCGCTGATGACCGTGGCCCTCGGCCAGGACCACTACGACTCCATCGGCATCAACTCCAACCTCTCGCTGTCGCTGGCCGCCCTCGGGTACACCGAACGGGCGGCGGAGCTGCGGGCGGACTGCATCCGGCGCGCCCGGATCACCCTGGGGGAGGACCACCCGACGACGATCGCCGTGCGGGCCGGGACGCGGCTGGACTCGGACGTGGAGCCGCCCCACGTGTGACGGGCCATCAGGCCGCGTGCCCTAGGCTCGCGGACATGGTGCCGTTCCGGCAGTTCCTGCTGAAGATCCACAGTCGGTGCAACCTGGCCTGCGACTACTGCTACGTGTACGAGGGCGCGGACCAGAGCTGGCGCGGGCGGCCGCGGCGGATGGAGCTCGCGACCGTCCGCCGCACCGCCCGGCGGATCGAGGAGCACGCGGCCGAGCACGGACTGGACGAGGTGTCCGTGGTGCTGCACGGCGGCGAGCCGCTGCTCGTCGGCGCCACCCATCTGGACGCCCTGCTCGGCGAGTTGGCGGCCGTCCGGCCCAGGGTGCGGTTCACCGTGCAGACCAACGGGCTGCGGCTGCTGGACGAACCGGCCCTGCTGGACGTGCTGCACCGCCACCGGGTCGCGGTCGGGATCTCGCTGGACGGCACCCGGGCCGGCCACGACCGGCACCGCAGACTGCCGTCCGGCGCGGGCAGTTGGGCGCGCACCGCCGAGGCGGTGCGGCTGCTCGGCTCGGACCGGCACCGGGAGCTGTTCGCCGGCCTGCTCTGCGTCGTCGACCTGGAGTCGGACCCGGTGGCCACCTACGAGGCGCTGCTGGAGTTCGCGCCGCCCCGGATCGACCTGCTGCTGCCGCACGCCACCTGGCGGGAGCCGCCGCCCGGGGTCCGGCCGCGGGCGGTGCCCGAGGCGCCGCCGTCGGGCATGGGGCCGGCGCCGTACGGGGAGTGGCTGATCGCCGCCTTCGACCGCTGGTACGGCGCACCGCGCCGGGAGACCGGGGTGCGGCTGTTCGAGGAGCTGGCGGTGCTGCTGCTCGGCGGGCGGGCGGCCAGTGAGGCGGTCGGGCTGGCGCCGGTCGACCTGGTGGTGGTCGAGGCGGACGGGACGATCGAGCAGGCGGACAGCCTCAAGGTGGCCTACCAGGGCGCCCCGGGGACCGGCCTGGACGTGTGGCGGCACGGCTTCGGGCAGGCGGGCTCGCACCCGGCCTTCCGGGCCCGCCAGCGGGGCCTGGCGGGCCTCGGTCCGGTCTGTGGCCGCTGCCCGCTGGCCCGGGTCTGCGGCGGGGGCCTGTACGCGCATCGGTACGCGGGGGACGGCTTCGGGCACCCGTCGGTGTACTGCGCGGACCTGGACCGGCTGATCCGGCACATCGCGGGGCGCCTGCGGGCGGGGGTGGCGGGGCTGGCGCGGAGCTGAGGCGGGGGCGGCGGACGGTGTCTCCGCTCACCCGTCCGGGTCATGCCCGGCCGCCGTCCGGCTGATCCGCCCCGGCACGGGGAGACCGCGGACGGGCCGGACGGGTTGGGCGAGGGGCCGGCCGACCGGGCCGGCAGCCGCACACACGAGGAGGAGGACCGGTGGCGGGTACGGGCGAGGTGGTGGCGGCCGGGGTACCGGGCGCCCGCGGGGCGGACGGACTGCCCCGGCACGGCGTGGACCGGGAGACGTTCCTGGCGCTCGCGGCCGCGCGCGGCGGTCCGGAGGCCGTCCGGCTGCTGCGCGCGGGGCAGTTGAGCAAGCGGGCGCTGCTGCTGCTGGCGCTGCGGCGCGCGGTGCCGGAGCACGATGGCTACCGGGAGTCGTACGCGCGGGTGCGGGCGCTGCAGCGGGACGACCGGGCCCGGTGGGAAGAGGTGCTGCTGCGGCCGGAGTTGGACGCCTGGGCGGCCGACTGCCTGCGCGGCGCGGCGGCGGGGGAGGACGTTCCGCTCGGCGGGCTGGCCGAGTTCCTCCGCCCGGACACCGGCCCACGGCTCCGGCTGGAGTGCGACGGGCTGCGCTGGGCGCCGTCCATCGACCACGCCGGTCCGCGGCGGGTGGACTACGGGCGGCCGCCGGCCGGTCCGCTCCCGGAGACCGAACTCAGGCTCTGGGAGCAGCGGTTGTCGGAAGCCTGGGGCGTGCTGGTGCGCCGTCACCGCCGCCATGCGCGGGCCGTCGCGGCCTGCGTGACCACCGTCGTGCCACTGCGGCCCGCCCCCGGCGGGGAGGCGGTGAGCGCCGCCGCCCGGCGGGCGTACGGCGCGGTGGCGGCCTCGCTGCCTGGCGATCCGGTGCTCCTGGCGCTGGCGCTGGTGCACGAGTTCCTGCACGTCCAACTCGGTGCGCTGCTGGACCTGGTGCCGCTGCACCGACCCAACGGCGCGGCCGTCTACCACGCCCCCTGGCGGCCCGACCCGCGCCCGGCCGGGGCGCTGCTCCAGGGGGCGTACGCGCACCTTGGCGTGGCGGACTTCTGGTGGGCGGAGGCGGCCGCGGGGGAGGGTGGCGCCGACCGCGCGCACGGGGAGTTCGCGCGCTGGCGGACGCACACCCTGACCGCCGGGGAGACGCTCCTGGGCTGTGGTGAACTGACGCCGAGCGGGCTGGAGTTCACCCGCGAGATGGTGCGGACCGTCCGGCGGCTCGGCGAGCCGGGGGAATGAATCCCGGGCGTCGGACGCTTGGCCGGATGGCGTGCTTGCCGGGGTGCTTCTCGGGGCACTCCCGGGGTGTGACCAGCTGCTCGTCCCGATCCTCGTCCCGGCGCCGGTGCCGGTCCTGGTTCTGGCCGTCGCGGCGCCTGTCCCGGTGGCGCGCTTCGGCGTGCGCCAGGGCGAAGTGCGCGACCGCTGAACGGGTGAATTCTGGGGGCTCAGCGCGCTGTCGTGCGACGTCGGCCGCCTGAGGAGCCCAACGTGAGTTCGCAACGTGCCGCGCGGAGTCTTCGCGGGCACTACATTTGGTCGCAACCGGGTGGGCTTACCCACCCTCGGCAGGTCCTAACCGCGCCTAAGGAAACGAATATGACTCCGGTAACCAGCACCAGGCCGGCCGGCAAGCTCACTGACCCTCAGGAGACGCCGGAACGCCCCTCCCTCGCCGATCTCGCCGCGCTCGGCGCGGAGGAGCTTGCCTCCCGGCTCCAGCGCGCGCTCCCCGGCGCGGACTCCGGCCTCGTGCCGGTCGCCGCCTTCAACTCCTCGATCTGACCCGGCCCGGATCTCCGAGCGGAACCCAGACCGAGCAGACCGAACCGAACCGAACAGTTCCATGACGACGTTGATTCCGCTGCCGTTGACGCAGTTCGTGGTCAAGATGCACAGCAGGTGCGATCTGGCCTGCGACCACTGCTACGTCTACGAACACGCGGACAGCAGCTGGCGTTCCCGGCCGAAGGTCATCGCGGACGGGATCATGGCCAAGGCCGCCGAGCGCATCGGTGAGCACGCGGCCGCCCACCGGCTGCCCGCCGTCCGGGTCGTCCTGCACGGGGGAGAACCCCTGCTCGCCGGCCCGGACCGCTTGCGCCGCGCCGCCGGGACGCTCCGGGCGGCACTCCCGCCCGGCTGCGCGCTCGACCTGCGCATCCACACCAACGGCGTGCTGTTGAGCCGGGACTTCTGCTCGCTGTTCGCGGAGCAGGACATCAAGGTCGGCATCTCGCTGGACGGCGACCGGGCCGCCAACGACCGCCACCGGCGGTTCGCCGACGGACGCAGCAGCCACCCGCAGGTGCTGCGGGCGGTCGCGCTGCTGAACGAGCCCGAGTACCGGCACCTGTTCGCCGGGCTGCTGTGCACGATGGACGTCGAGAACGACCCGGTGGCCGTGTACCGGGCGCTGGCCGAACTCCGCCCGCCCGCCGTGGACTTCCTGCTTCCGCACGCCACCTGGGACGAGCCGCCCAAGCGCCCCGCCGCACTCGGTGCCACCCCGTACGCCGACTGGCTGCTGACCGTCCACGGGCTGTGGGAGGCGGACGGACGGCCGTTCGCCGTACGGACCTTCGAGTCCGTGCACCGGACCCTGCGGGGCTTCTCCAGCCTCACCGAGTCGCTCGGCCTGGAGCCCTCCGACCTGGCGGTGCTGGAGACGGACGGGACCTTCGAGCAGGCCGACAGCCTGAAGACCGCGTACGACGGCGCGCCCGTCACCGGCATGAACGTCTTCGCGCACAGCCTCGACGACCTGGCCCGCCACCCCGGCATCGCCGCCCGCCAGTCCGGCCTGCCCGGGCTGAGCGAGGCCTGCCGCGCCTGCTCCGTGGTCCGCTCCTGCGGTGGCGGGCTGTACGCCCACCGCTATCGGAGCGACGATGGAGGAGGCAGCTTCGACCATCCCTCCGTCTACTGCGGTGATCTCATGACGTTCATCAACGGCATTGCGGGGAACGGGAGTTCGACTGGCGTTCCGGTGCAGGCGACCGAGGCCCCCCGGCCCGGCGCCGAGCCGCTGCCGCCCGGCGCGCTCACCCCGTCGCAACTCGACCCGTCGCAACTCGACGAGCTGGCGCGCGGATACGGGAGCGCGGAGACCGTCGCCGCGCTCGGCCGCTCCCAACTCGCCCTCACCCGGGCGATGCTGGCCGCCGCCTGGGACGCCTCCGGACAGGGGCGGGCCGAGGCGTGGGCCCTGCTGGCGGAACTCGACGCGGCGGCCCCCGCCGCCGTGGACACCGTGCTCGCCCACCCGTACGCCCGCGCCTGGGCGGCCCGCAGGCTCGCCGGGGACCTCCCGGTCGGGCTCGGCCCGCTGGCCGCGCTCGCCGCGGCGGCCGCGGTGCGGGCCGGGCGGGGGGACGCGGTGCCGGTGCCGGTCCGGGGCGGGTGGCTGCACCTGCCGACACTCGGCCGGATCGCCGTACCCGACGGCGAGGCCGTGGTCACCGGGCGGGCGCACGGGTTCGAGGTGCGGGCCTCCGACGGCACGGTGCGCACCGTGCTGGACGAACCGCTGCGGCGGGTCCGGCTGGCCGGCGGCTGGACCGTCGCCCTGGAGGACGCCGACCCGCTGCGCGACTGCCACGACCACCCGGTGGCGGAGCGCCTGACCGAGGGCGAACTCCTCGACTGGACGGGAGCGTTGCGCGAGGCCTGGGAACTGCTCGGGCGGGACCTGCCCGGGTACGCGGAAGGCATCCGGGCCGGCCTGGCGACGGTCACCCCGTTGCGGCCCGGCCCGACCGGCCGGGACGTCAGCTCGGCGGCCCGGCAGGCGTACGGCGCGGTCGGCATCGCCCGGCCGGCCACCGCGCCGACCCTCGCCCTGCTGCTCGCGCACGAGTTCCAGCACGTCAAGCTCGGGGCGGTGCTGGACCTGACGGACCTGTACGACCGCGCCGACACCACGCTGTACCTCGCCCCTTGGCGGCCCGACCCCCGGCCGCTCGAAGGGCTGCTCCAGGGCACGTACGCCCACCTGGCCGTCACCGAGTACTGGGGCACCCGCACCCGCGCGTACGACGGACTGCCGGGCGAGGCCGCCGACCGGGCGCGGGAGCAGTTCGCGCTCTGGCGGCGGTACACCGCCGAGGCCGTGGAGCGGCTGGCGTCGTCCGGGGCCCTGACCGGGACCGGCTCGCGCTTCGCCGACGGCATGCGTGCCACCGTGGCACCCTGGCTCGCCCTGCCGCTGCCCGCCGCCGCCGAGCAGGCGGCCGACCGGGCACGGCGGGAACGAGCGGGGATCTGACCTCCCACTCGCGCCGCCCCGGGTCCTCCCTCGCCCGGGGCCATCAACCCCGGGGAAACGCCATCCTCACCGAATCCCGCGCCGGCAGCGTCGCCGTCGCCTCCCCCGTCCATCCCCCCGTCCATCCCCTCGTCCGCGACCTGGTCCGCGACCTCGCCGGCCTCGGGGTCCGCCCGGGCACGGTGCTGCACGTCCAGGCGTCCCTGCGCGCCCTCGGACCGGTGCCGGGCGGGGCGGCCGGTGTGGTCGGGGCCCTGCTCGAAGTCCTGGGCCCCGACGGCACCCTGGTCGCCTACACCGCGACGCCCGAGAACTCCGCCACCTCCCGCATCCACCAGTCCGCCACCGCCGGGCTCACCCCGGCGGAGACGGCCGACTACCAGGCCCGGATGCCCCGCTTCGACCCGGCCACCACCCCGGCCTCGCCCTCCATGGGGGCGCTGTCGGAGGCGGTCCGCACCCACCCGGGCGCGCGGCGCAGCCACCACCCGCAGACCTCCTGGGCGGCCGTGGGCCGGCTCGCCCGGGAGATCACCGGCCACCACCCGCTGACCTCCCACCTCGGCCCCGAGTCGCCGCTCGGGCGGCTCTACGACCTGGACGCCCGGGTGCTGATGCTCGGCGTCCCGATGGACCGCTTCACCGCCTTCCATCTGGCCGACCTGCGGATGCCCGACGTCCCGGTGCGCGAGTACCGCTGCGTCGGGGCGGACGGCTGGACCACCTTCCAGGCCCCCGACCTCGACGACCTCCACTTCGACCGACTCGGCGCCGAAGTCCTGCGCACCGCCCGCGGCATCACCACCGCCCGCATCGGCACCGCCGACTGCCGCCTCGTCCCGGTCCGCGAGGCCGTCGACCTCGCCGAAACCATCCTCCGCCGCAGCCACCCCTGAACCCGCCGCCGTTCCCACCCTCACCCCCATCGCGTGCGCGAGAAGTCGGCCGGCCCGACTTCTCGTGTGCGCGGTACTTCCCGGTGAGCCGAGGGGCGGGGTCGGTCCGTGCCGCAGGATGCGTGGGGTTCGGGTTGTGAAGGGCGCCCGGCGTGGGAAGTCGGCCGGCCCGACTTCCCACGTACGCGGTGACTCCCGGCGAGCCGAGGGGTGAGATCGGCCCGCGCCGCAGGACGCGTGGTTCGGGTTGTGAAGGGTGCCCGGCGTGGGAAGTCGGCCGGCCCGACTTTCTATGCGCAAGGGGGCGTGGTCCATGTCCGTGTGCTCTGTTGGGCTGACGTTGTGGCGCATGAGAAGTCGGGCCGGCCGACTTCTTGTGCATGCTTCGCGCGCGGGCTCTTGGGCGGAATATGTAGACCGGTCTACATGGCCACTGGTGTCGGGTCCCGTTGAGCGCGAGAAGTCGGCCGAGCCGACTTCTCGCGGTGCCCCTTCCGGGTTCCGCGTGGGGGATCCGGCGGGTGGGGTGCCGTGCTCGGCCGGGGCCTGGTCCTGCCGTGCGTGAGAAGTCGGCGGGGCCGACTTCTCACGCGCCCGGGTGCCGCTGGGCGTACGGCGGCCGGCGGGGCGACAGGGAGGGATACAAAACAGAACCACACCCCCACGCAGGGAGGGGAGAGG